>DASUTR010000987.1:0-4167 GCA_036374535.1 Polyangiaceae bacterium | reverse complement strand
CAAAGCCGAAGGCATCGTGATTCCGTATCCGATCAGAGCCGTCAATCTCGAGCAGGAAAAGGTCCGACTCGACGGCGCGGCTCGCGAGGCCCAGAAGTAACGGTCGGCTTCGTCACGGTCTCCGTTCGTTCGCGTCGGGCTCGGAGCCGCTCGGCGTGAGCCCGCCGGAGACGTCGACCTTGCCTGAGCCGCTTCCGTCCAGCGTGATCCGCTGGAATCCGCACATGATGTCCGTGAAAAGCTCGCCGAGCGTGTTCGCGCCACGGAGCGGAATCGGCGTGGCCCAACCTGCTCGACGTAACAGAACTGTACCCCGAACCGCCGGAAGACCAGGGATACCGCTGAGGATGCTTCGCGTACGAATGCTCATGGCCGTATCCCGGACGGCGATTTCTCGGATGCCGGCAAAGGCGACGGAAAGCTCCGACCAAAGCTCGCAGGCAGGCGGGCGTGCCACAATCAGCCCAGCGCTGCCATCGGCGATCTCGTGAATCCATGGGTAGCCCGCATCGGGACGCCCCACCTGCAGATGGTGTTGAACGTTGTCCCGCAGCAGCAGAATCTTCACCGAAGGGGTTACGAAGGTTCCGTGCGGACTGGTGAAGAGGGTGACCATCGAATACATGCCGCGCCTCCGTGGAGTAGTCAATGCTTTCGCGCCAGCCTATCGTCGGATTCGGTTCACGAGTCTCGAAGATACGGCGCCACCCGCGGCGCAGTCAGGCCCAGAAATAGTTTTATATCAAACTATTTGAGCGTGAGGGCGCCATGCCGGGCCGGCTCGATGTGGGCCAAGGTCCTTTGTCACGTTGCATGACGTCACGGCGAGGCGTGTTGATGCACGCGACTCTCACGGCTTCGAAGCCTTCGGCGTGCTCTGAAGCGGCACTCCGAGCCTTTTGACGAGGTGATTCAGTGCGACGGAGCTCTCGTCGAGCGTCAGCGATGTGCTGCCGTCCGCGTCGGCGAGCTTGAACGCTGCGTGAATGGGGCTCTCCACGGCCGCTTGGAACTCGACGAGACTGAGGCGTGCGTTGTCGTCGCGGTCGGCTGCGTCGAACGCCGCCCGACCGATGGCGCGAGCGCCCCGAAAACCCGCCTCGCGCGTTTCAGCGAGCGTTATCGTGGAATCCGAGTTCGAGTCGACCGCGCGAAATAGGTCGTTCACTGCGCCGCGGGCTATTTCGCGCGCTTCAGTCGACGTAACCGCGGTCGTCGTATCGAGATCGAGCAAACGCGCCACGGCGGTGAACGGGTCGTTCCCGGTCGAGGAGCGCACCATGTCCAGCAGGGCCGAGACCTCCGGGTTCTGCTGTAAGAACTCGCTTCGAGCCTTCCGACCCTCTTCGGGCGTCACCGAACCGTCCAGGTTGGCATCGGCACGAAACAGGAGGCCGCCCACGAGGAAATTGGCGAGAGCCGTCGCCTCGTCTTTCGAGACGCGGCCGTCGCCGTTCGAATCGGCGAGCTCCACCAGATGCGAGACGTTGGCGCTCAATCGTGCCTCGGGCTCACAGGTCACCACGCCGGGCAGCGATATGATCGGTGCGGCGGGTTGGGAGGCGGTCTCGCCCTGAGGTGCGGCGGGCTTGGTCCGCGTGTCCGGCGTCGCCTCACCGGCGGCCGGCGACATCTCTTGTCGACGGTTGCAGCCCGCCACGACCAGGATCATGCCCAAAACCGTTGTTGCGCTTCTCATGTGGCTCTCTCCCTGTTTTCGGTTGCGTGTCCGAAAGAGTGCAAGGCGCGTACTCAAGGGGAAGTGCTTTCTGGCGCTCCAGCCAGCGGTCTCCGACGCCGAAGCGTGTGCTCACGCTTCTCTCGTCGAAAACCGCGCCGACGGTCTGGGCTCCGTATCGAAACAGCAGCGCCGCCGTTCGTCGCCTTTCGTCCGAGCGAACGAAACCGCGAACCGAGAGCCGCGCCGCGAAAAGTCGGACGTCCTCGAGCTCGAATTGGCCAGGCGAGATTCGCACTTTGCCGTGCAACGAGTACGGCTCGCGCGCAATTCCCGAGAGCATGCTTCGAGCCCAGGGCAGGCGCACGACCGTGAGCACCGCGCCGACGTTCGCCCCGCTTGCTTCCAGGCGGCCTCGCCCACAAATCCTATCTCGAGAAAGAAGTCCGTCGTCGATCGTCAGTGTCGCATTCGTCGCCAAGGTCAGGCGACCTTCGTTCGTATGCTCGTCGACGCCTTGGAAGCGCAGGGTTCCCTGGTCGATGTGAAGCGACCCGCCATCGAGCACCAAAGTAAGCGTTCCCGAGGTGGCCTGGGTTTCGAAGCCTCGACCGGCGACCCTGAGCCGCGCCTGTCCAGATTGGACCTCGACCTTCCGTGAACGAAAACTGGAGAGCTCGCCACCCGAGCGCGCCTCCGTGGATACGCGCAACCCCTCGACGCGTTCGACGCAAGACGCCACGCCTCGACAATGGCCGAGCAGGATCGGCAAGAGCAGAGCGGCGCGCACGGACTCCGACGGGCTTCGGCGGGAAACGGTCAGCGTGGCGGGCTCGTCGAGGGGCGCCGCCGGCACGGAAAGACCGTTCCAACGAAGGCCCCTCGCCGTCGTGAGACGCGCCGTCCCGCTGAGACCTCCCGTCTTCAGGTCGAGCTCGGCGGCGGCGATGAGGTCTTCCGCCATCGATAGACCAGCGAGCGCTGGGACGGCCTCGAAGGACGGCTGGACGGCGCGAAGGGCAACCCTAACGTGGGCTTCGGCGCGCCCGTGCTCGCCGAGCTTCGACAAGCGGAGCTTCGTGAGGACGAGGGACGCCCGACCCGTGAGCTCTTTCACCACACGGACGGTGTCTCGAGACACGCGAGCGCGGGTTACTGTGAACGCGATGCGCTGCGCCCGGAGCTCCCCCGCTTCGAGGCTGACCGCCTCGGAATCGAGACGCATGGGTCCGCGAACGTCGTAGAGACCGAAAGCCAGGCGTTCGACGTCGCTTTCGAGTCGCTCGATGAACAATCCCGCACGCGCGGTGCCGGCGAGCGTCGAAGCATGAATGGGCGCGCGTTCCGGCTGGGGTAGAACGCGCCGGAGAGTGATTCCGCCGCGCTTGTCCGGGGGCATTGCTCGTACGTCGAGGCCCCTCCCCGAAAAGCGGCGCAGAACGAGCTGGCCGCGCAGAAGCGCGGGCAGGCTCAGTCGAAGCTCCACGTGCTGCCACTCTAGCGACAGGCGAGACCCGGAGCTCGTCTCGATGCGCGGAGCGGTGATTCGCACGCGGCCCGGAACGAAGCCGACCATCCGTTCGTGACGGAAATCGAAGCCGGCGTCTCGTGCGCGTTCTCGCAACAACGCTGGCAGGGCGAGGCCCGCGAACGCGACGTACAGAACCTCGAGGAAGAGGGCCGCTGATAAGCAGCCCACCAGGACCCGGCGAAGCGTATGGCTTCGTCGTGCGCGCTGTCGCGTGGGCACTGGTGGGGGTTTTCCCTCCATCGAGGTCGTCGGAGGTGCATCCGGCGTGCCGCCGGACTACTTCGTTGCACGTCAAACTGACGCGGGAGGATTCTGGTGCAGAACTTGCACCTGGTCCCATCATGGCGCAGCGAGCACGAAGCAGGCGCTGGGTCTCCCGTTCCTGGGCAAGCGCGGCGCTGATCGCTGCGCTCTGTCATTTGCCGGGTTGCGCGCGCGAGCCCACGCCTCCTGCACGGGGTGCAGCAGAGGCTGGTACGAGCACCGTCGCCGAGCGCCGTGCTGCGCCTCGGCAGACGTTCAGCGATACCGATATTCGACTCGCCGTCGTGCGGAAGCTCGCGCACGCGACCTCTCTGCCCGCCCCCCTCGTCGATGTAAGTGTTGCGGACGGCATCGTCACGCTCGCCGGTCGAGTCAATCGTGGCGACGAGCGCCTTCGCGTGGCGGCGCTAGCGGAGCAAACGCGAGGAGTGCGTGCCGTCGTCAATCGCGTCGTCGTGGAGCCGGGTTGGGCGCCGAGCTCCGACCTGGCTGCGGAGGTGCGAGCCTGGCTGCTACACGAGGCGGAAGACGAGTTCGCGAACGTGGTGGTGACGGCGGAAGAATCCCGGGTTCGTCTCGCAGGATCGGTTCCGCGATTGCGCGGCAAGGAGCTGGCCGAGCACGCCGCCTGGTACGTCGCAGGCGTCACTGCGGTCGACAACCAAATTCGCGTTCGGCCAACCTTCGTGCGCAC
>DASUTR010000986.1:0-6940 GCA_036374535.1 Polyangiaceae bacterium | reverse complement strand
CTTCAGCATGTCGGCGAGCTTTTGAGGCTCGTTCGCGAGCGAGTAGAGGCGCTCGAGCGCCCGCGCCGCGGGCAGCGCGAGCCGCGGATCGTTCGGATCGAGCTCGAGCACGCGGCGGTACACGCGCTCGGCCTGGCCGCGATCGTTGAGCTCCGTCTCCGCGATCTGCGCGACGCGCGAGAGGATCTCGCCCTTGAGCTCGGCCGACTCGGTGGCGTCGGCGGCTTCGGAAAGCACGCGCGTGACTCGGTCGTACTGGCCGAGCCGGCCGCCGATCGTCACGAGCTCCTGGCGCGCGTCGCTGTCGGCCGGGTCCATCGGCGCGAGCTTCGAGAACGCGACGAAGGCGCCTTCGTCGTCGTGGAGCCGCTGGTTTCTCAGGACGGCGACGCGCCGGATCATGTCGCGGCGCTCTTCCGGCGTGGCGTCGGCCTCGGAGTCGATGCGCGCTTCGAGCACGCGCACGAGATCGCGCACTTCGTCCCGCGTTTCGTAGACGACCTCGAGCGCGCGGGCGGCGCGCACCTTGAGCGTGCCGATCCCGAGCAGTCGTTCGGCGAGCTGGCGCGCCTCGTGGTCGTTCACGCGCTCGCGCAGCACGTCTTCGACGTGCGCGATGGCGCGTTCGGGCTCGTGCAGATCGAGCTGCAGCCGCGCGAGGCGGAGCTTGAGCTCGAGAGCGTCCTCGCCCACGGCGGACTGCAGGCGCTTGTCGAGCAAGTCGGCGAGCTCGCGGTCCTTGCCGGCACGAGTGTAGAGCCGGTCGAGCGCGCGGACGCTCGCGTCGTGATACGGGTCGATCGCGAGGATGCGCTCGTAGTGGCGCATCGCCTTCTGGGGCTCCTCGATGATCTCCTCGCAGACGAGGGCGACCTCGGCGAGCATTTCGACCTTTCGGGCCGGATCCTCGCTGACGGCAGCCTGTCGATCGTAGAGCGACTCGAGCTCGCCCCAGCGCTCGGCGGCGGTGAGAATGTCCTTCAAGCGCCGGAACGCGGGCTCGTTCGTGGGGCGGAGCGCGAGCACCCGCTCGAGGTACGGCGTCGCGCCGATGGGATCACCGAGCCGGTCCTCGTGCAGGCGCGAAGCCCGCTCCGAGAGCTCGACTTCGATGTCCTCGGGCAGCGAGCCGCGCAGGACTTCGCGGTAGGCGTCGGCGAGATCCGTCGGGCGACCCGCCGAGACGGCGAGCACTTCTGCGCGCTCCCACAGCCGAATCTCGGCCGGCGCTTCTCGCACGGCGCGGAGCATCACGTCGAGCGCGCTCGAGTACGAGCCGAGCTTCGCTTCGTAGACGCCCGCGAGCCGCTCACCGAGCTCGGTGCGGAGCCCGAGCTCCTTGGATTCGTCGATGAGGAGCGCGAGCACCGACGCCTCGCGGCGCGCGTCGCCCGTCTTGCCATAACGTTCGGCGAGCACCTCGGCCGCGCGCTTTCGCGTCGCCGGCACCTCGAGCAGGCGCTCGAGGACGCTCACCGCACGCTCGGACTGCGGCGGCGAAGCGAGCGCTTCGACGCTCGACGCGAGCGCGTCCGCCGGACGCGAGAGTTTCTCGAGGTAGAGCCCGGCGAGGGTCACGTCCGCTTCGGCGCGCTCGCTTCCGCTCAAGAGATCGCGGTGGCGCTCCATCACCTCGGCGGCGCTGGCAGCGTCGTCCTGCGCGAGCAAGAGCCGCGGTAGCGTCGTGAGCGCCACGCTGTCGTCGGGGACGAGCTTGAGAATGCGGCGGTAGAGCTCGGCCGCGCGATCGACCGCTTCGAACGCTTCTTCCTCCAGCGTCGCCCACTCGCCGAGCAGCGCGACGCGCTCGGCGTCGTTTGCCGCGTTCGCGACGCGGAGATCGAGGAGCCAGCGCAGATCGTCGCGCCGGTCGAGCCTGCGCAAGATGCGCTCGAGCGCGCCGGCCGCCTGGACGTCGGTCGGGTCGCGTTCGAGCAGCGCGCGATACGCGGCGATCGCCTCGTCGCCGCGTCCGAGCTCTTCGTCGAGCACGCGCGCGACGCGGAGCTCGAGCAACCGCCGCTGGCTTCCGGGGGGCGTCGGAGCGCGGGCTTCGGCCGGAGCCGGCTCTTCTGCCGCGCCCTTCTTCTTTTTCTTCTTCTTCTGTTGCTGCTGGGGCGCCGGCTCGGATTTCTCCGCGGCGGGCTCGCTGCCGCCGAGCGTGGCGAGCCGCGCCGAGAGCGCCTCGACGAACGCGTCCCACGTGCCGGCGGCACGCGACGCTTCCTCGAGGATGTCGAGCGCGAGCGGGCTGTCGGGGGCAAGCTCGTAGGCGCGCCGCGCGTAGTTCGCCGCCGCGCGCTTGTCGGAGAGGTGCTTGCCCGAAATTTCGACGAGACGCCCGAGAAACTCGAGCTTTTCGTCGACGGAGTCGGCGCGGGCGATGAGGTTCTCGTACAGCGCCGGCAGCCGGCCCCACTTCTCGTCCTTTTCGTAGAGCGGAAGCAGCGCGCGGGCCGCGCGCGAGTCGTTCGGATCGGCGGCGAGCACGCGCTCGTACGAACGGAACGCGCGTTCCGGCTGATTGAGCTTCTCCTCGTAGACCGAGGCCGCGCGGTAGCTCAAATCGACACGGAGCGCCGTGTCTTTCGCGCGATCGGCCGCGGTGCTCAGCACTTCGGCGAGGCCCTCCCAGTCGTTTTGGGCGGCGTAGAGCTCGACGAGCCCATCGAAATCGCCGCTCGCGAGGCTCGCATCGCGCAGCACGCGCAGCGCGCGCTGGTGGCCGGGCGAGAGCGCAAGCACTCGGCGCCACGCGCGCGCGGCGGCTTTGGGATCGTTCAAGTGCTCGGCGTAGACGGTGCCGAGCTTTTGCAGCGCGACGAGCCGGACACCGTCGTCGGCCGCCGTTTTTTCGCGGCGCTCGAGCGCGTCGGCGAGCGCCGCCCAGTCTTTCGTGCGCTCGGCGTGCTTCTCGAGCGCGTCGAGGACGTCCTGACGCGAGGGATCGTTCTCGAGGATCTCGCCGTACAGGCGTACGGCGTCCGCGCCGCGGGCGAGCCGCTCGGCGGCGAGCTGCGCCATCTCGAGGAGCAGCACATTTCGCGCCGGGCCTTCGGCAGTCTTGAGCTCGAGCTCGAAGAGCTCGTAGAGCTCTTTCCACGCGCGGCGCTTGCGGTAGAGCTCTTCCAGTCGCTCGCGCGCTTCGCGGTCGCCCGGCTCGAGAGCCAGCAGGGCCGCGTACGCTTCGGCCGAGTTCTGCGCGTTCTGGAACTGCTCGAGCCAGCGCCGGCCCGCCGAGCGATAGAGCGACTTCTTTTCCTCGAGGTCGGGCGTGATCTCGGCGAGCTTGAGCTGGTGCGCGATCATGTCGCGCGCGCGCCCGAGCTTTTCGTAGAGCGAAACGATCTCGCGCATCTCGCCCGCGTCGTGCTCGTCGAGCTTCTCGTCGAGCTGCATGATCTGGTTCAACACCGAGAGCAGCGCGGTGTCGCTACGGATGTACTCGCGGTAGATCGTCGCCACCTCGCGCAGGACGGCGAGCCGCGCTTCGTACGCGTCGGCCGGCGTGCGCTCGAGCTGCTGGCGCAGGAGCTCGACGAGCGCGTTGTGACTCTGCGTCTGCTTGTAGAGCGACTTCAGCTTCTCGCGCGCTTCGCCGTTGTCGGGGTCGTCGCGCAAGACGGCCTTGTATTGCTCGATGGCCTTCTGGGCGTTCGCCTGACCCTCGGCCAGGCGACCGAGCTCGACGTTGAGCGCCGCCTTTTCCTTCGAGCCCGCCTTGAGCGAGCGCTGAGCGGTCTGCAGCACGTCCATCAGACGCGCGTCGTCGCCGAGCGCTTCGCAGTACTCGCGATAGAAGGCGAGCATCGCCTCGTTGGCCGGCTGGGCCTTCGCGATGCGCGCGAACCAGGGCTCGGCGGCGCGCGCGCTGCCGAGCTTCTTCCAGTAGAGCATCGCGATCTGCAGCATCTCGCCGATGAGATCGGCGTCCGTCGCGCGTTTCGCGGCGAGCTCGCGCTCGTAGAGCGCGACCAAATCCGCCCAGCGCTCGAGCCCCGAGTAAAACTCGGTGAGAAACTCCATCGCTTCGGCGTGGCTCGGGACCTGGCGCAGCGCGCCCTCGTAAGCGCGCGCGGCGCGTTCTTGATCCGACAGGTGCAGCGCGTACACGCGCGCGAGACGAACGGCGGCGCCGACTCGCTGCTCGGTGCCTTCGGCGCGGTCGGCGAGACGCTCGAGCACTCGGGCGACCTCTTCCCACTTGCCGGCGCGGCGGTGCACGAGCTCGAGCAGGCGGCCCGCCTTCTCGTTCGACGGGTCGAGACGCACGGCTTGCTCGAGCCGCTCGACGGCCGCCGACGTGTCGGCGTCCGCGCCGCCGAAGCGCACCTCCATCTCGGCGGCGTGCATCAGCATCGAGCTCTTGTACACGTCGTCGGTAGCGCCCTGCGCTTCATCGAGGTAGCGCTTGGCGAGCTCGGCCGAGCGCCCCTTCTTGCTCTCGATTTCCTCGATCGCCGTGCTCGCAACGCCGTCGTTCGGGTCGAGCTCGAGCAGCCTCATGTACGGAATGGAGGCAGCCTCGTCGTCGAAAAGTTCCACCTGGAGCGTTCGCGCCTGTTCGCGCAAGAGCGGCACCTCGGACGGCGTGTCGGCGACCGCTGCCACGGCAGTCGCGAGCAACCTGGCGACGGCGTCCCACTCGCCGCGCGCGGCGTGGCGGTCGCGCGCCGACAGGAGCAATCGTTCCAGCTCTTCTTCGGAGAGGTCGCCGCCCTTGACCGCAACCGCCTCGGCGAGATCATTCCACGCCTGCTCGGATTCGGGCTCTGCTTGAAGCTTACCGAGCGCTGCGCGGATCTTTTTCGAGTCCATCTTCGGAGTGACCTCGTCGCGAGAAAATCGAGTCCCCGCGGGGACGCCGAGCGTACGCCGCGTGCCCTGTCGTTACAAGGCCGAGAAGCCGCGGAATCGCGCGCGTTTTACGCAGGTCACTTGCCGGTCGCGCTCTTCGTTTCGAGTTTTCCGAAATGCTTTTTTGCGGCCGCGAGAGCTCGCCGCTGGCGGGCAATCACGGCCCGATCGCCGCCATTCGACTCGGCGTAGCCGATGGCGTCTTCCGCCTCGGCCAGCCGCCCGAGTCGGAGAAGCGCCCATGAGCGGCCGAGGGCCGCGTCACCGAAGCGCGGTCGTTCGGCGAGAATCAGGTCGTACTCGCGGAGCGCTTCGGCGGGGTCGTCGCGGATCAGCGCGACCGTCGCGAGGCCCAGGCGATTTTCGAGCGCGTGCGGGTCGGCCACGAGGCCGGAGCGGTAAGCGTGCTCCGCGTCGTCCACGGCATCGAGTCCGAGGCAGACGACACCGAGTGCATGCCAGAGCTTCGGATCGCGCGGGGAGCGGCGAATCGCTTCCTCGAGCCGCGGGCGCGCGAGCTCGTGCTCGCCCCAGGCGGCCGCGCGGAGTCCCCCCTCGCGCGGACCCGCGGGATCGCGGGGCGCGACCTCGGCGGCCTGATCGTAAAGGGAGAGCGCCTCCTCGTACTGGTGGGCGAGCTCGTAAGCGTGGCCGAGCTCGATGTAAGGACGGGGGCTCGAGCGACCGAGGCGCTCGGAAAGCAGCGCCGCTTCGTTACGCGCTGCGCCGAGCTGACCGGTGACGCCGTGAACGCGAATCAAGAGGCCCCGCGCGCGAACGTCCTCCGGGTGCTCGCGGATGCGCTCGGTGAGGAGTTTCTTGGCGTCCTCGTAGCGGCCGCGATCGACGAGCAGAATCGCTTTTCCGTAGAGCTCGGGCTCGCGCGGCGCGCACCCGCTCGTAAAGCCCAAAAACAACAGAAGAAGCCAGGTCCGAGCCAAAGCGCGCCGGATGGTAGCCGAGATCGCGGGTGGTATAAGGCCCGACATGCGCGCATCGGAAGTTCGCAAACTGACGGTCGTCGGAGCGGGGCAGATGGGCGCGGGGATCGCGCAGGTGGCGGCGGCTCAGGGCGTCTCGGTGTCGCTCGCCGACGTGTCGGTCGAGCGCGCGGTCCAGGGCAAGCGGGGCATCGAAAAGCAGCTCGCTCGCCTCGTCGAGAAGGGAAAGACGACGCGCGAAACGGCGGACGCGCTGCTCGCGCGCATCGAGCCCTGCGCGACCGGCACGAGCTACGCGGACTGCGACGTCGCCATCGAAGCCGCGACCGAGAACCGCGAGCTCAAGGCGAAGCTCTTCCGCGAGCTCGACGCAGCGCTCCGCCCCGGCGCGTTGTTGCTCACGAACACCTCGAGCATTTCGGTCACGTGGCTCGCGGCGCAAACGAGGCGGCCCGAGCTCGTCGCGGGAATGCACTTCATGAACCCCGTGCCGCTCATGAAGCTCGTCGAGGTCGTGCGGGGCATCGCCACCAGCACCGAAACGCTCGGCACCGTCGTCGAGCTCGCCGAACGGCTCGAAAAAACCGTGATCGTGAGCGACGATCGCCCCGGATTCATCGTGAACCGCATGGTCATGCCCCTGCTCAACGAGGCCTGTTTCGCCCTCGAAGAGGGCATCGGCACGCCCGACGCGATCGACACGGGCGCAAAGCTCGGCTTGAACCACCCCCTCGGTCCGCTCGAGCTCGCCGACCTCGTCGGCCTCGATACGGTGCTCGCCATCTGCGAGGTGCTCCACCGCGACTTCGGGGACGACAAGTACCGGCCGACGACGACGCTCCGAAACCTCGTCGCTGCCGGATGGCTCGGCAGGAAGACCGGACGCGGGTTTTACGTCTACGACGCCCAGGGCCAGAAGGTCGGGCCCTCGCTCGAGCGCTGGAGCGCGCGATGAGCGCGACCGTGCTCGCCGTCGAGCACGACGGTCCCGTCGCCGTCGCGACGCTGAACCGCCCCGACAAGCTGAATGCCCTCGATTTCACGCTGCTCGCCGAGGTGGGCGCGCTCGTCGCCGAGCTCGCGGCACGACCCGCCGCGACGCGACCCCGCGTCCTCGTCGTCACGGGCGCGGGCGACAAGGC
>DASUTR010000985.1:0-12190 GCA_036374535.1 Polyangiaceae bacterium | reverse complement strand
CGACGTCGCCCAGGCGGCAGGCGGCGTGCACAGCGCGAGGAGCGCGAGCGCCGCGCGGCGGCCGAGCGGCGGCGCGCGGGAAAGCAGCGCTCCCAATACCGCCGCGGCCCCGAGCCAGCCCACGGCGCCGACGAGCCGGCCCCGCTCGAGCATGGCGATGGGCGTCGCCGGCCCGCCGAGCGCGAGCAGGTGTGCCCAACCGAGCGGCGTCACGGCGTCCACTTCGGGCCCGAGCGCGTTGAAGCGGTACCCGAACCCATCCGCGAGGTGGCTCGCGACGCGCGCACTCACGAGCGCGTCGTCGACCGTGAACCCCCGGAACGCGATCACGCCAGGAGAAGCCAGCAAAACGGCGGCGATCGCGCCGAAAAGTCGCGGATGGCGCGCGACGAGCGCCGCTAGCGAAAGCCGCGCTCCCTGTCCACTCCTCGGCGATCGGGACGCAAAACTGTCGGCCATGCAGCGGGGCTTTCTACGATACCGCCAGATGTCAGCGATCGAGGTGGTCGTTCGCAAACCCGAGCCGTCTTCGAGCGGCTCATTGTCCGCTTCGTTCGGGTCTTCGCCCCTCAAAGGCGTGCTCGACGTGCTCGTCGACGGGGTGAACCTCACCGCGCGACTCGGGGAGGGCCCTGCCCTGCTCCTGCTCGCCGAGATCGGCAGCGCCGTCGCCGCCATCTCCCGGGGCCGGCGCGATCGCGCGACCGCGCCCTTCTATGCCCGCGGGGAGGCTTGGGAGGTCGGCCTCGAAGCGGACGGTGGCGACGTGCTGCTCAGCGTTTATCGAACCGCGCCGAGCGTCTCCGTCGCGATCCACGAGCGCCGGATGGAGCTCGTCGCGCTCCGCTGCGCGCTCGGCGACGCGCTCGGGAAAGCCGAAGCGGGCGCGCCGAGGGCCGCTCGCGGCGCCATCTCGGCGGCGCGCGCCGGGCTCGACACCCCGTGGCCGAGCTACGGACGCCGGCCGCTCGCGCGCCGAACCGTCGCGCTCGTCACGAAGCCGGTCGATCCGGTCGGCTTCGAGTGCGAGATCACGCTGCGCTGCGTTCCGGCGAGCGAGCACCGTGGCGCCCCGACCGACGTCGAGCTCGAGCGGGCCGACCTTCACGCGCTGCTCGCCCCCGGCTCTTTCCGCGTGCGCTCGGGGGCCGCCGTCCTCGATTTCGGCCCGGTGTATCCGTTCCTCGTCGCCGAACGCGTCCTCTTGCTCGCGCAGGAGACCCTCGACGCCTGGCGCGCTCGCACGCCGCTCCAGCGCCGCTCCGAGATCGGCTCGGCCGAGCTCCGCGTGGCCCGCGGCGCCGGAGACGCGGGTATCCGTCTCACGCTCGTTCGCCCCCACGCGTCGCTCGACGAGGCGGGCGCAACGCTTGCCGAGATCGATCCGTTCGCGTTCGCCCGCGCCGCCGCCAAGTTCGCGCTCGCCCTGGAAGGGCGCTTGCTCGAAACCGACCCGGGCCAGCGCACGAACCTTCGCCTCACGGCGCTCGCGCGGGCGGCTCGCCGGGTCGAGGCCGACCTCGATTCCGCGCTCGCCGACGACTCACTCACGAATCCCGAGCCCGAAAGCTACCGGAGCTTCCTCGTTCCGGGGCCGAGCGGGGCGCGTGGCAAGTGGGAGCACGGCGGCAAGATGCGATTCGTGCCGCGTTGGGTGGCCGCCGTCCCGAGCATCGATCTCGCAGCGACGTTCCAGTGCGGGGAACGCCTGCTCGTGGGTTCGCAGCGGCAGACGGCGTGCCTCGATCGAGCGACCGGCGAGGTGCTCTGGCGCAAGGGCCTCGCCCGCGCGGCCTGCGTGCCCACGCCGCAGGGTCTCGTGCGGCTGGCGCCGAATGGCGACGTAACGCTCCACGAGCTCGACCGGGGCACCGCCGTCTTCACGACGCACGTCGCTCCGCGCCCGAGCGGCGGCGCCGTCGGCGCGCTCGTCAACGTCGAGGGATTGCCGCGACTGCTTGCTCTCGCCGAGGGCGAAAACGCGGTGGTCGCCGTCGATCTCGGCTCCGGGGAGGTGCGCTGGCGCTACCGAGCGCCACGCGCGGCACGTTTTCGCCTGCGTCGCGCCGGTCGTCTCTTGCTCGTGGCCGGCGGCGACTCGGCCATCGTTGCGCTCGACGCCGCTACGGGCGACGTCGTGTGGCGCGTGCGGGGTCGCCTGCCCTTCACGGGCGACGTGCTCTGCGAGCGCGACTCGGTGTTCGCGACGGCCGGCGGGCCCATCGGACCCACCGAGCTCTTCCACATCGATCTGTTCAGCGGCCAGGTGCGCTGGCGGCGCGCGCTCGAAACACGTCCCGCCGCCGGGCAGGCGCCGCTCGCCGCCGGCTCCGTCGTGGTCGTGCCGACCGCGGATCGGCGCGGCGCGGGGCTCACCGGCTTCTCGCGTGACACGGGCAAACCGCTGTGGTCGCTCGTCCCGGGGCTCGCAGCGCCGGCCACGGCTTGGCTCGCGGTGGACGAGCTCGTCATCGGAAACTCCGCGTCCGGCGTCGTCGTCGGCATCGACGTGACGAGCTCGCGCACCGTGTACGCGCGCGCGTTCCCGCGCCACGTCGCGGCGGATCAGCCCCGCCGGCTCGAGCCCGTGCTGCGGAGCGGTGCCCTCTTCGTTCCCCAAGAGCAGGTACACGTCCTGCGCCCGCGCGACGGTGAGCTCCTCGCGACGCTCCCGAGCGATTTGATTCCCGATCTTCTCCGCGTCGACGAAGCCTGCAACGTTTACGTTGCCGAAGAGAGCGGTCACCTCGCGGCGTTCGCGGTCGCGCCGAAGCTCACGCTCGTACGCTAGGGACACGCCCTCAGGGGCGCGAGGGGGCGGGCGACGGGCGTGGCGCGGGCGGGAGCGACGGAACGTGGCGCGGGAGCGGGAGGGGGCCTCCGACGGCGGCTGCCTTGTCCGCGACGAAGCGGGCAACGCGTCGAAACGGAATCCCCACCGGGCAGATACGCTCCTTTTCGCGCAGCACGTCTTCCGGGACGAACCCGAAGCCGTACGCCGCGGCCCGAAAGTCCGGCATGCTGCGCGAACCGGCGACGACGAGCCCCATGACGCCGCGGTATGCGCCGCCCGAGCGCGCCATGCGTTCCCCTTCCCCGCGGTCGCAAAGCCCACACGTCACGCAGCGCTGAAAGGACGTCATCATCGCGCGTTCGTCCGGCGTGACCGGCGGCAGCCCGTCGGCGTCGTAGTTCTCGCGGAAGAGGGCGACGCCGCTCTGGTTCCACTTGAAAGGACGGAGGAGGAGCGTCTTGATGAACGCGAACGCGAGGAGCAGGAGCGCTTTCAGTCGACCGCTCACACGGCGAGTGTAGCCGGCGAGGGGGAGCTCACGTCCGCTCGAGGCGTAAGAAGAATCGATCCGGACGCTCGGCGGAGCGTCACAGGGTTACGGTGTGACGCGCAGTTACGATCGCTAAGTGCCTAAAATCATTAGCCGATCGCGATGGTACGCCGGGTGCTCAAGGAGACGGCACGGGCGCAACGACGCCCCCCCTTTCGGAGGTCGTTTTCGATGTCGTCTCTCTCCACCGCCGCTCCCGCCTCTCGTTCGGTTCTCAAGCCGGACCCCGCCTTTTTCGCGACCTGCAATGACCTCGAGCTGATCGAGGGGTTGCTCGAAAACCGCGCCGACGCGTGGCGCGCGCTCACGCTTCGTTATGGGCGGCTCATTCAAAGCTGCATCAACCGCGTGGTCTCGCGCTTTCCGAGCGTCGTCCGTCCGGAGGATCAAGCCGAGATCTACTCGATGCTGTACCTCCAGCTTCTCGCGAACGATCGGATGAAGCTTCGCAGCTTCGCACCGGAACGCGGCAGCCGCCTGAGCACGTGGCTCGGCCTGCTCGCGACGCACACCGCCTACGATTTCCTCCGCGCGGTCCGCCGCGTCCCGCGCACCGCCGCGCTCACGGAAGCCGAGGAGCTCGCGGGCGAGACGCCGGATCCGGTCGACGTGACGCTCGGCCGCGAGCGCGCGTCGCTCGTCGGCGTGGCTCTCGCCGGCTTCACGTCCAAGGACCGCGAGTTCGTCGAGCTCTACTTCGGCGAAGGGCTCGACCCCGACGAGGTCGCCCGCCGCATGGGTATCAGCGTGAAAACCGTGTATTCGAAGCGCCACAAGATCCAGCGCCGCCTGCAGAGCCTGTTCGGCGCGGCGCTCGCGGCGTGAGGGCCGGACCGGCCGGCGCGCCGCGCTCGGCTCGGCGCCGGGTCATGGTAAACCGGCTCCGTGCTCGCGACGCCCCGCACGGCCGTCACGCTCCTCGCGCTCCTCGGGTTCGCTTCGGGCTGCGGCGGGGGTTCGGCAGCGCAAGGCGCGCACTCCGCCACGGACGGAAAATCTCCCGTCGCACAACGCCGGAGTGACGACCATCCGCCGCTCGTCCTCGTTGCACGCGCCGGCGATCCGCACGGCGCCGTCGCGTTCGCAGCCGCTCACGACCTCGGCGCGAGCGCCTCGGCGGCCACGGCGACGCTGCTCGCGACGCGCCTCCGCGAGCGCGGCGTCGCAGGCGTTCGTTCGCGTGCCCAGGCCCTCGGCTTCACGCTCGATGCCCCGGTCGAAAACGGCGCCGAGGCGCGACGTTTCGTCGAGGCCGTGCGCAGCGCCCTCGATGCTCCGGCGCGCCCCGGCGAGCCTGCGCTCGATGCCGCCCAAGCGGCGCTCGTCGCGCTCTCCAGCCGGCGCGTCGCCGGGCCGGGTACGGCCGCCGTCGCCGATTGCTCGGGGGAGCTCGCCGTGCACGCGGACGAAGCCGCCCTCGATCGCGCCCGGCTGCCCGGCGCCGTGACGAAGCTTCTCACCGAGGTGCGTTCGGTCGAGCGCTCCGCGTTCGCGGCGGTCGGCTCGGACGAGCTCCTCGAAGGGACCGAAGACGCGCTCTCCTCGGGCAGTGACTGGCCCGACGGCTCTCCCGTTGACGACGCATGGCCCGAGAGGAGCATCACGGCGGCCGACTTCGCCGGCACGGAGACGCGCCGCCTTTCCGTCGCGCTCCGCCTTGCGAGCCCGGGCGCCGCGCTCGGTGCCGCGGAGGCGCTCGGCAACGCCGAGAGCGTGCTTTCCCGGCGGCTCGAAGCGCTCCGCCCGCCCTGGCGTTTGGAGCGAGCCTCGGCGACGGCGCGCCCGCGAGGGGCCTGCCTGCGCGTGGACGCGGTCCCCCCCGCGGGAGATCCGGGCCCCTCGAGCGCCGAGATCGCCAAGGTGCTCGTGCTCGTCTCGGATGAAACGGATCGCGCGCTCGCCGAGGCGAGCCGGCGTGGGGAGAGCGCGCTCGAAGAAGCCGTCGTGCGTCCAACCGACCCCGGCGACGCCGCGTCAGCGGCGGCCTGGCGCGGACTCGCGAACCGGCTCCCGGCGGGCTCGACGCGGCGCTTCGTCGCCTACTCGGCACCTGCCACGGATCGCGGTCGCGTCGATCTCGGCCGAGCGATGGCCGAACATCGCGAAGCGCTCGCCCGCCCCATCTTCGAAACTCGAGTCCGGAGCGAGAGCGGGCAATCGGGGTTCTGGTTGCTCGCCGCCAGCACCTGCGGCACGGCGAGCGAATCGCGCGACGACGCGGGTGAAGCCGCGTCGCTCGTTTCCGCGCTCGCGCTCGGACGCCACGGCGCTACCGGGGTCGTGTTCGAGCCGTGGATTGCTCCCGACGGGGTCGGCCTGCTCGCTCACGCGCCGCGCGCCTCGGCGTCGGAGCTTCCCGGGGAGCACGCTCGGCGCGTCGCGAGCGCTCTCGGCGAGCTCATCGCGACCACGCGACCGGCGCCGACCGCCCGACTCACGGCGCGCGAGGAGCTCCTCGACGCTCTCGGCCGCACGCCGCGACCTGGCTTGTCGTTGATGCTGGAAGAGCTCAGCCAGGGACATCCCTCGTGGCTCGAGCCGCGCGGGACCGTAGCCGCGCTCGGTGCGGCGGCGTCGCAGAGCTTCGACGCCGCGCTCCAGCACTGGCTCGCTTCGCCGCTGCGGCTATCGGTGCTCGCGAACGGTGACGGCGGGCAAGCCGAGGTCGCGCGCCGCGAGCTCGAGCGCTGGATTTCGCCGGTCCGCGGCGAGGCGCTGCGCTGCCCGCCCGCTCCGCGTCTCGAGCCGAAAACCGGGGAGCTGACGCTCCAAACGACGCCCGGCGAAATCACCGAAAGCGCGTACCTTGGCGTGCCGCTCGCCCGTTTCGAGGGCCGGATGCCCCTCGAGGCTCGTGCCGCGCTGTTTCTCATGAACCGGACCGGGGGCTGGCTCGAGCGCGCGCTTGCCGATCTGCCCGCCACGGCGTCGGCCACGGCGCTCGGAGGTCCGCGCGCGGCGGCTCTGCTCGTTCGCCTCGCCGCGCCGCCCGAACAGCGCGAACCGGCGCTCGCGCGCGTTCGCGCCCTATTCGATCGCTTCCCCGCGGGCGTCGCTACCGCCGCCGACGTAGCGCTCGCCGATCGCGAGCTCGCGCGCGCCGATGGCGCCGAACGGCGCGATCCACGCCGGCGTATCGTCGAGCTCTGGCGGGGCGGAGGGCCGCCGGCGCGGCTCGAGGCGGCTCGGCTCGCGAAATTCCTCGCGGAAGTGGGGCGCGCCGGCCGGCTCGTCGTGCTGGTCGTGCCGCCGAACGGCTGACCGCGGCGCGGCCCGAGACCGCCGCGGCATTTTCGTGGTAGTCGCACCCCATCGTGGCCCGCGAAACGGTTCTCATCCTCGACTACGGGGCGCAGTACACGCAGCTCATCGCGCGCAGGATCCGCGAGTGCCACGTGTATTGCGAGATCCAGCCCTGCACGGTTCCGCTCGACACCATCAAGGCGATCGCGCCGCGCGCCGTCGTCATGAGCGGCGGGCCCCAGAGCGTCTACGGCGAGGGTTCGCCGAAGAGTGATCCCGGCCTCTTCGAGCTCGGCATCCCCGTGCTCGGCATCTGCTACGGCGAGCAGCTCATGGCGCTGCAGCTCGGCGGCAAGGTCGAGGGCAGCCAGAAGCGCGAGTACGGCCCCGCCGAGGTCGTCGTTTCCGAGCCGATCGGCATCCTCGCTCCGTTCAAAAAGAGCGAATCGTTCGGTGTCTGGATGAGTCACGGCGATCGCATCACCGCGCTGCCGAAGGGCTTTCGCGGCATCGGCGCGAGCGCCCACGCCGAATTTGCCGCCATCGCGGATCCCGAGCGCCGCTTTTACGGCATCCAGTTCCACCCCGAGGTCGCGCACACGCCCCGCGGCATCGAGCTCATTCGCGCGTTTCTCTTCGACGTGGCGGGGCTCACGCCGAGCTGGACGCCCGGGTCGTTCGTCGACGAGGCCGTGGCTCAGATCACGGCCAAAGTGGCCCCGAGCGATCGCGTGATTTGCGGTCTGTCGGGCGGCGTCGATTCGTCGGTCGCGGCCGTGCTCTGCCAGCGCGCTCTCGGCGACCGGCTCGTCTGCATCTTCGTGGACAACGGGCTCTTGCGCGAAGGCGAGTTCGAAAGCGTCGTCCACGCGATGCGCTCGAGCTTCCACCTGAACCTCGTGCCCGTCGACGCCCGTGAAAAGTTCTTGACGGCTCTCGCCGGCATCACCGACCCCGAGAAGAAGCGCAAGACGATCGGACGCGTCTTCATCGAGGTGTTCGAAGAGCACGCCGCTCGCATCGAGAACGCGAAGTGGCTCGTGCAGGGCACGCTCTACCCCGACGTGATCGAGAGCGTCAGCGTGCGGGGCCCGAGCGCCGTCATCAAGAGCCACCACAACGTCGGCGGGCTCCCCGAGCGCATGAAGCTCGGCCTCATCGAGCCGCTGCGCGAGCTCTTCAAGGACGAGGTGCGCGAGGCCGGCGCCGCGCTCGGCATGCCGCGCGACGTGCTCTACCGCCATCCGTTTCCGGGCCCTGGGCTCGCCGTCCGCTGCCTCGGCGAGCTCACGCCGGCGCGCCTCGACGTGCTGCGCAAAGCCGACGCGATCGTCGACGAAGAGCTCCGCGCCGCCGGGCTCTACGACTCCGTGTGGCAATCGTTCGCCGTGCTCCTGCCCGTGAAGAGCGTCGGCGTCATGGGCGACGACCGCACGTACGAAGAGACGTGCGTCATTCGCGCCGTCACCTCGAGCGACGGCATGACGGCCGATTGGGCGCGCCTGCCGAACGAGGTGCTCGCGAAAATGTCGAGCCGCATCATCAACGAAGTTCAAGGCGTGAACCGCGTGGCTTACGACATCAGCTCGAAGCCACCCGCCACCATCGAGTGGGAATGAGCCTCGCCGCGCGGCTGCTCGTGATCTTCACGCTCGCAGCGACGGCGTGCGGCGCACCTCAGCACGGCGGCGCTGCGGTCACCCTGAAGATGAAGCGGTCCCCCGAGACCCCCAAGAACGCGTCGGTGAGCATCGACGAGAACTACATCGGTCCCCTCAGCATCGTCGCCTCTCACGGCGTTCGCTTGCCGGTCGGTACCCATCGCATCACCGTCGAGAAAGACGGCTATTTTCCCTTCGACGCGCTCGTGAAGGCGGACCGCGACGACATCCGGCTCGACGTCAATCTAGAACCGATCCCGGACTGAGGTCTCGTCGCTGCGGAGTTCGAGCCCATGGGAGCCCTCTCGTCACGCCAGCTCGTCTGGGCCGGATGCGCCCTCCTCGCGCTCGGCTTGCTCGTGCTCTCCCGCGGGGGAACGGCTCCCGGCTTTCTCCTCTGTGCGATCGGCGCGCTCATGCTCGGCATGCGCTTCTTCGGCCGGTAACGCTCGGCGGCGGCGCTCCCCTAGCGACGAGGCACGGGAGCAGCGTACAATCGCGACGCTTGGATCAGGGCAAGCAACCCCCGGACCTGTCGGTTACGCTCGAGCGCTCCGCAGGCGCTCCGTCGTCGGCCGACCTCGAAGGGCTCGAGGGCCCCGCGCAGGGTCACAAGTTCCGAGTGGAGACGCACGCGACGCTCGGGCGCTCGCCCGATTCGACGATCATGATCGACGACGCGGAGGTGTCCCGCCACCACGCCCGGCTCGTCCGTAGCGCCGCCGGCTTCGAGATCGAGGATCTGGGAAGCCGCAACGGCACCTTCGTGAACGGCGCGAGGGTAGCTCGGCACCTGCTCGCTCCGGGCGACAAGGTACGCCTGGGCCCGCACAGCGTTCTCCAGTTCAGCGCGGTAGACGTGGTCGAGGACGGGCTCGTCGAACGCCAGCGCCTCGAAGCCATCGGGCGCTTCGGTGTCGGCACGGCGCACGATCTGAAGAACCTGCTCGCCGCGCTCGAAGCCAGCGTCGCGTTCTTGCGGGACTCTCCGCAAACGCTCGCGCTCGGCGACGTGGAAGTGCGAGCCTGTCTCGCCGATCTCGGCTTCGCGCTCGATCGAGCGTCGGAGGTCACGCGCGATCTGCTCTCGCTCACTCGAAGTCGCGGCACCGACCGCGGCTCGCTCGATCTCGGCGAGCTCGTGGGTGGAACCGTCTCGATGCTCCGGCGCTCCCTCGGCCGGGCCGTGCGGCTCGAGGTCGAGCTACCGCGCCAGCTCTACGTTCACGGCAGCCGTTCGGAGCTCCAGCAGGTCCTCCTGAATCTCGTCTTGAACGCGCGCGACGCCATGCCGCACGGCGGAACGTTGCGCATCGAGCTCGAGCGAACGACGGAGGTCGCCGCCGAGCCCGCGGCGCGCGAGCGGTTCATGGCTCGCCTCCGGGTAGCGGACACGGGCGTGGGAATGGACGCCGAAACGGCCGCGCGCGTCTTCGACCGCTACTTCACGACCAAGAAGCGCGGCGCGGGGTTCGGCCTCGGCCTCTCCACGGTGCGCGAGATCGCGAAGAACCACGGCGGCCGCGTCGAAGTCGAGAGCGAGCTCGGCCGAGGAACGGCGTTCACGGTGCTGATCCCGCTGCTCGACGAGGAAATCGTGCGGTCGATGAACACGGCGCAGCAGCCTCGCCACGCGCCGCGCCCGTCCTCACCCACGATAAAGAGCGTCCTCATCGTCGACGACGAGGAGGTCGTGCGCCGGAGCCTCTCTCGCCTGCTCAAGATCGCCGGGATCGCCGCCACTCAAGCCGCCGACGGAACCGCTGCGCTCGCGCTGTACGAGGCCGGACGACACGAGCTCGTGCTGATCGACGTCGGGCTGCCGGGGCTCTCGGGCTTCGAGACGCTACGAGCGCTGCAGGCGCGCGATCCGGAAGTACGCGTCATCCTCACGACGGGGCTCGGCGGAAGCGACGCAGAAGCCCTGGCGAAGGAGCGCGGCGCGCTCGGACTCCTCGAGAAACCGTTCGGCTTGAACACGTTGCTCCAGGCCATTTCCGAGGCCTCCGAGTTCTCTCCCCCGACGCGTCCCGCCTGAGCTCACTTGGCTTCGCAGACGAACGGACAGGCGAGCTCGCAACGCGCGTCGTTCCAGGTGCCGTCGGCGAGCGTGATCGAACCGCAGTCCTCCTGCGTCAGCGTGACCGGGCTCAAATCGTTCGGCTGACCCGGCCCCCACTGGACGTAGCGCTCGCCCACCCGCTCTCCGTCTTCCGCCCCGCTCCAGAACTGGACGCCGTCCGCGAAGAACCACTCCCCCTCCTGCTCGCGGTCGTTCGCCCCGATGAAGGCGAACGGCTGGACCCCACCGTACCTGCGGTCGAGCGTCGTCCAGACCCACTCGTCCTCGTTTTCGTCGTCGATGAGCACGAGCGTCATCCCGGCGTTCGCGCAAGTCGTCTCCGCCATCGGATATGGTCGGTCCGCCGTGCAGAACAGGTACTTCTTCATCTCGAAGCTCTCTTCGCGACAATCCGGCGGGGCCGTGGTTTTGCCGCCCGTGGACGATCCGCCGGTCGCGATCGCACCGCCGCTCCCCCCGGCCATGTCTTCGTCGATGTAGTAGTCGTCGGACAGCGGGCAGCCCTGGAGCGCGAACGCCCCGGCGATCAGCGCGGCTTTCAGCCGCTCGAAACCCGCGGACGCTCTCCGTGACATCAGAATCGCCCCCGCACGCGCACGGATCCGAGCCCGAGCCCGACCTCGGCACTCGCCGAGCCGCTCGGTGTGGATAGGACGAGGTAGCCGCCGGCGCCGAGCGACGCTGCGCCGAGCCCGAGCGTCACGTACGAGAGGGTGCGATTCCTGCGAAATGCGTCGAGCTCGTCCGTCATCGTTTCCGGACAACCGGGCTCGCAGTGGTCGTCGAGGTCCGACTTCGCCGACAGCGCGAGCATTCCCGTAACCGCGGACGTCACGAGCAACGCGCCACCGGCACCGGCGAGCGCGAAGCCCGCCACGCGGCGCGACGGCGTCGCAGGCCCGTCGTTTTCCGCCGCCGCCGGCGGATTGTCGGCGAGAACCGCCGAGGACCGCGCCGCGCCTTCCGCCACGAGCGGGATCTCGAGCACGTGACGCGAGCCTTCCGCGACCACGAGGCTGTGCGTCGCCGATTCATAACCCTTCGCGTGAACGACGATGCCGTGAGGTCCGGGATCCACCGGCCGCTCCACGTCGAGGAGCGCGTGGGGTAGTTCACGCCCGTCCACGGTCACGACGAGGTCGCTCGGCGGCGCGCTCGGTCCGACGACGTGCAGCGTCATGCGGGGGACTCGGTTCGCGAGCGCGTTGCCGTCGACCCGCGCATCGACGATCGCTTGGCGGTACGCCTCCGGAGCATCCGGAGCGAGCGGGGTTCGTTGCGTCGCCTCGTAGATGTCGAGCGCTTCGACGAGCCGGCCGAGCTTCTCGAGGGTGCGTGCGCGCATGACCTGGATGGTCGGCGCCTTGAAGAGCGATTCGGCGCGCGTGAAACGATCGAGCGCCAAGGGATAGTCGCCGCGGTCGAACGCCTCTCCTCCTTCGACGGCGAGAGCGCGCGCCGCCGTTCGGAGCTCGGCGCTCCGCGCCGCGTCGTCGGCGAGCGCCGGGGGCGAAAGGAGCACCGACGCGAGCAGCATCGTCGCGAGGACGCTTCGCTTGCCGCGGGAGCTAGAAGCCAAAATCACGCCTCTTCTTGGTCGAAGGCGCCACGCGACGAGCGGGCGCCGAACCCTCGCTCGCTTTGGTCCTCTTGGATTGCGGCTCCGCCGACGCGCTGGCGGGTGGGCTCGCGGGCTCGCTCGGAGCTCCGGTCGCCGGGGGCGCCTCGGGCTCCGCCGCCCGAACGGTGCTCGGGCTCGCGGAGGCTGCCGCAGGAACGGGCACGGGGCCGTTCGTCGCGCTGGACGACGAGAGCAGGGCGGCGACCACCACGCCGCCGACGGCAACGCCGAGACCGAG
>DASUTR010000984.1:0-4038 GCA_036374535.1 Polyangiaceae bacterium | reverse complement strand
ACTGTCCGAAGCTCTGTCGCGCGACGTGTCCCGTGTCGGACGCCGAGTCGAGCGAGGCTCTCACCCCCTGGGGGAAGATGACGCTCACGTGGTACGAGGCGCGCGGCGACCTCGCGCCGGATCGCGATCTCGCGGCGCTTGCCTGGGGCTGCACCGGGTGCCTCGCCTGCCGCGAGCGCTGCGTTCACAAGAATCCACTCGTTCCCACGCTCGAGGCGGCGCGCGGCATCGCACACCGTCGCGGGCTCGCGCCCCGCGGTTCGGAGCGCGCGCTCGCGTCGTTCGCGAGCCGGCGAGCCATGACGCGCGGGCGCGCCGTGGCACGAAACCAGGACGCGCGCTCGGTGCTCGTCACCGGCTGCGGCTACGCCGAGCAGGAGAGCGCCGAGCGTGAAGCCGCGTTCCGCGTCGCGGAAGCGCTCGCGGGTCCCGTCGCCGAAGCCGAAGGATGCTGCGGGCTCGTGGCGCGGCTCGCGGGCGACGAAGAACGCGCGGACATCGAGCGGCGCGCGCTGCTCGCCGAAGTCGCGGGCCGAACCCTCTTGGTCCACGACGCGGGCTGCGCGCTCGAGCTCCGGCCGCACGGCGCGATCACGCTCGCCGAGCTCGGCGCTTCCCGCCTCGAACGCGTCGGACGCGTGAGCGAGTTCGAGGGTCCCGTGCGCTATCACGATCCCTGTCGGCTCGCGCGCGGGCTCGGCGTCGAGGACGAGCCGCGGGCGATCCTCGAGAGGGCGCTCGGCGTGCCGGCGGGCGAGTTCGAGCGACGAAGAAAAGGCGTCGCTTGCTCGGGGGGCGGGGGCCTCCTGCCGTTCGCGTTTCCGCGGGCCGCCCGAACGATCGCGCGCCACCGCATCGCCGAGCACGAGCGACTCGGCGGTGGCACCATCGTGACCGCGTGCTCGGCGAGTCTCGGCTGGTTCCGAGCGCAGGGCGCCCGCGCCGTGGATCTCGTGACGATCCTCGCTCGGAGCCTCGGGGATGGCTGAGCGGCGCGAGCGCACGGCATTTCGCCGCAGCGTCGCGGCGCGCGTGTTGGTTTCGTACGCGATCGTCGCACTCGCCTTCGCGCTCGCAGCCGGGTTCAGCTTGCTCGCGCAGCAAGCGGCGGCGCGCGAGATGCGGCTCGTGAAGGGCGGTTACTTGCCGATGCGCCTGGCGGTGCACGACCTCGTGGCGGCGCAAGACACGTGGAACGCGCAGCTGAACGACATCACCGAAGCCAAGAACCCGGCGTACAAGCGCGTCTGGTTCGAGGTGGAACAGCGTGGCCGGCCGCGCAGCTTCGACGGCGTGAGAAGGGCGATCACGGGGGCGTTCGTCACCGAGCGCGACCGCGAGAGCGCGCTCATCGGCGAGTCGCTCATCACGACGACGCGCGAAATCGAGCGCTTTGCGCGCGCCGACGGCGAGCGGCTCGAGCGCCTGTTTCACGCGCTCGATCGCAACGACGCCGCGACCGCGGAAACGCTCAAGGACGAGCTCGTGCGGCGCGGATCCCAGGTGCGAAAGCGCCTTGGCGAGCTCGAAGTGAGCGTGGAGAAGCAGGTCGAGCTCCAGCTCGTCGCGGCGCAGGACCGCGAGCTCCTCGCGATTCGACTGCTCGCCGTGCTGTCGGCGATCACCGTGCTCGTCGGTATCTCGATGGCGCTCTACGCTCGCCGCGTGCTGCGGCCGCTCGCGCGCGTCACGGAGCGCGCCCAGGCGGTCGCGCGCGGCGACTTGCAGGCGCGCCCCGCCGTCCAATCGGACGACGAGATCGGCGAGCTCGCCGTGACGTTCGAGCGCATGGTCTCGGCCATTGCCGAGGCCAACGCGCAGCTCGTCGCCGCCGAACGACTCGCGACCGTCGGGAAAATGGCGGCTCACGTCACGCACGAGATCCGCAATCCGCTCTCATCCATCGCGCTGAACCTCGAGCTCCTCGAGGAGCAGCTCGGCTTGCTCCGCCCGAGCCCGAACGCGGCTTCGAGCGGCGGCCGGGACGCGGAGGCCGAAGCCCTCGCGCTCTTGCGCGCCATCGGACGCGAGGTCGAACGGCTCTCCGGCTTGAGTCAGCAGTACCTCGCCTTCGCGCGGCAGCGCCCGCTCGATCTCGAATCCGAGGACGTGGGCGCGATCGCGCGAGAGGCCGCGGAGTTCGTGCGACGAGAGCTCGAGCAGCACGGCATCGTGCTCGAGCTCGACATCGCGGCCGAGCTCCCGACGGTGCTGGCCGACGAGGGCCAGCTCCGCCAGGCGCTCTTGAACCTCCTACGCAACGCCCGCGAGGCGATGCCGAAGGGCGGCCGCATCGTCGTGCGCGTGCTCGCACCGGAAGAGGGCGGCGTCACCGTCGTCGTCGAGGACGAGGGGCCCGGCATCGATCCGGCGTTGCGCCAGCACCTTTTCGAGCCGTTCTTCACGACGAAGTCGCACGGTACGGGCCTCGGGCTCGCGATCACCCAGCAGATTGCCCGAGCCCATGGCGGCAGCATCGAGTGCGAACCCCGCTCGAGCGACGGCGCCGGGACCCGATTCACGGTGCGCCTGCCCGGCGCACCCGACTCCCGGCGCGCGCGATCGTCCCCCGAAAACGCGGCCGAGTGAGTATACTCGGTCGCGATGCCGGGGCTCCTCAGCGTCGTTCTCGCCACGTCGAACGAGGGCAAGCTCGTCGAGCTCCGCTCGCTTTTCGGCGATCTGCCGGTGCAGCTCCTCGGTCTTTCCGCGGTGTTGGGCGACAGACCGGCCGTGGTGGAGACGGGAACGACGCTCGAGGAGAACGCGATCCTCAAGGCGCGCGCGGCGAGCGCCGCGACGGGCCTCTACGCGCTCGCCGACGACAGCGGGCTCGAGGTGGACGCACTCGGCGGAAGGCCGGGCGTGCGGTCGGCGCGCTTCGCGCACGAGCGCGCGACCGACGCCGAGAACAACGCCGCGCTCCTGCGCGAGCTCGAGGAGATCGACGACGCGAGCCGGCGGGCGCGGTTTCGCTGTGTGCTCGCGCTCGTGAGCCCCTGGGATCCCGTGAACGTCGAGCTCGCGGAGGGCACGTGCGAAGGGCTCATCGCGCGGGCTCCCCGGGGCAGCGGTGGGTTCGGCTACGATCCCCTGTTCATCGTTCCCGAGCTCGGCGGTCGCGCCATGGCCGAAATGAGCGAACGGGAGAAGAACGAAGTGAGCCATCGCGCTCGCGCCGCCCGTTCGATGCGGGACAAACTCGAGAAAATGCTGGCCGCGCGGCTCGTGGAAGTCGAACGCGTCGCCGGCGCGTGAGCGCGACCGAACGCCTACTTGCGGCCGAAGAGATCGACGTGGCCGCCGAGACCGATCGTGAACCAGCCGTGGCTGTCGCCGACGTCCGCCGAGCGGACGATGCTCGCGCTCGCGCCGCTCGGGTTGACGCGATCGACGTCGCCGAACGAGCCGACGCCGAGCGAGGCGAGCGGCTGCAGCGTCAGCATCGGGCTCAGGCGAATGCTCGCGCCGAAGCCGATGCGGGCCTCGAGCCAAGCGTCCGTGAAGCGCATTTCCGTGCCGTCTTCCCAGCGCGTGCGCGCCTGGCGGTAACCGAGCGCGAGCTCCGTGAGAAAGCCGACGGCGTCCGCGTCCGACGTGGCCTGGAAGCCCACGCCCCAGAAGTCGGAATCGGCGCCGTTCTGCCCGCCGTAGAGGTCGTCGTAGTGGTCCCCCGCGCTCAGCTGTGCGCGCTCCCAAAGCGCGAAGATCGTGTAGTTTCGGCCGAGGCGCGCGCCGATATCGCCTTCGATCATGAGGCCCGAACCGGCGTACCAATCCCAGGGAATGCGCTGGAACGTGCCGTACGCTCCGCCCACGTTGCGCGCGTACACGTATCCGAAGGGCAAGAACCAGCCGAGCCGCACGCCGGCCCAGAGGGCGGTGCTCGGCGCGACATGACGCGCCACCGGCGGCGGCGGGGGCTCGAACACCGCGCCGAAGCCGGGCGGCGGCGGTTCATACGTGGGCGGGGGTGGGGGAGCCTGGCCCGGCGGGGGTGCGGGACCGTCCGTGAAGTATCCGGGAGGGGACGCACCC
>DASUTR010000983.1:0-7968 GCA_036374535.1 Polyangiaceae bacterium | reverse complement strand
CGCGCGCATCTTGTGGATCGTGACGATGAAGTTCAGTCCCGTGAAAATCGAGCTGAACCCGAGGATGAACGCGCCGATCGCCGCCGGGGCCACGTAGAACTTCGAATCGGTGCTGTAGGGCGCGTAGAACGTCCAACCCGTGTCGGCGGCGCCCATGACGAGCGACGTCAGCATGAACAGACAGCCGATGACCCAGAGGTAGTAGCTCGCGAGGTTCAGCCGCGGAAACGCGACGTCTTTCGCGCCGAGCTGGAGCGGCAGCACGATGTTGCCGAGCGCGGCGGGAATGCCCGGAATGATCACGAGGAACACCATGATGGCGCCGTGCAGCGTGAACATCTGGTTGTAGGTGTCGTGCTCGATGATGGTCTTCGCCGGTGACCAGAGCTCGGTGCGGACGATGAGCGCAAACAAGCCGCCGAGCGCGAACGCCGTCAGCACGGAGGCGAGGTACATGATGCCGATGCGCTTGTGATCGAGCGTCGTCGCCCACGAGAGGAAACCCTTCTCGTGGGTGAGGTAGTTGTCGCTGGCTGCTCCCGGTGTGGGCAGGGCGACGTCGGCGGTGGTGCTGGGGGATGCCATGCTTCGGCTCCTAGGGAGTAACGGGCTACTTCAAAGACTTGATGTATTCGATCACGCCGGTGATCTCGCGATCGGAAAGCTTCGTGACGGGCATCGAGTTCGGATAGCCGTCCACGATCTTGGCCTGCGGGTCGAGAATCGACTCGCGAATGTAGTTCTCGTCGACCGTCACGTTCGCTCCGCCCTGGAGGCCGTGCGTCTTACCGTACACGCCCTTCCACGTGGGACCGATTTTCGGCGTTCCGTCGACCGTGTGGCAGGCGTTGCAGCCCTGCTTTTCGTACACGCGCTTGCCGAGCTCGACGGGCGGCAGGCTGTTGGCGATCTCGATCTGCTGCTTTACCCATTTTTCGTAGCCGCCCGGGGGGTGGACGACGACGTGGCTCAGCATGTCGGAGTGCGACGTGCCGCAGTACTCGGCGCAGAAGATCGGATACTCGCCGGGCTCCGTCGCGCGGAACCAGAGGTCCGTGTAGCGTCCGGGCACGGCGTCCATTTTCACGCGGAAGTTCGGAACGTAGAGGCTGTGGAGCACGTCGAGCGACTGAATGACGACGCGCACGTTCTTGTCGACGGGAACGTGCAGCGCGTTGTCGACGCCGTGCGGATACTGAAAGCTCCAGGCCCAGCGCTTGCCGATCGCGTGAATCTCGAGCGAGTCCCTGGGCGGGGTGCGGAGGTCGACGAAGCCCTTGAAGCCCCAGACGAACAGGGCAATCACGACGAAGAGCGGGATGATCGACCAGGTGACCTCGAGCGTCGTGTTGTGATCCGAGCTCGCTTCGGCGCTCTCGTTGGCCTTGCGGGAGGTCGCCTTGTACTTCCAGCAGAAGTACACCATCGCGGCGAAGATACCGATGGAGCAGATGACGCTCATCCACACCATGAACATGTAGAGCCAGTCGATGTCGGCGGCCGTGACCGAGGCGTCCTTCGGCATCCAGAACGTGTCGGATTCCGGCAGCTTCGGCAGTGACGGAGCGGATGGTGCGGCGGGCTGGAGAAGGGAGATCATGAGGGGCTTTCGGCGAGGCGCCGGCGCTTTCTAGCGTCGGATCGGGCGAGAAGGGCAACGAAGGCGCCGAGAACGACGACGGCGGCGCCGCCGGCGAGGCGCATGATGTTCGCGGCCACGGGCGCGTAGCGGCCCTGGCTCGAGTCGTAGTGGAAGCAGTAGAGCAGGATGCGATCGAACGCCGTGCCGATCTTGCCTTCGGCCGCTTCGAGCAGCGCGAGCTTGAGCGATTTCGCCGGGTATTCGACGCCGTAGAGGTAGCGGACGAGCTTTCCATCGGGGCTCGCGACGGCGACGGCGGCGGCGTGTGCGTACTCTTTGCGCGCGGGAACGTACGTGTACTCCATGCCGAGGGCGTCGGCGTACGCCTTCACGTTGTTCTCGCTGCCGGTGAGAAAATGCCAGCCCGCCTCGGCCTCGGGCTTACCAAGCGTGCCGAGGTACTTGCGCTGCGTCGCGAGGGCGCGCTCGGGCTTCTCCGTCGGGTCGATGCTCACCGTGACGACGCGGAATTCGCGTCCGGGCGTGTAATCGAGCTCCTTCATGCCCTGCACGAAGCCGTTCAACATCAGGCTGCAGAGCATGGGGCAGTCGGAATAGTTGAAGGTGAAAATGACGGGCAGCGTGCCGTCGAGGTAATCGCCGAGCGTGACGGGTTTGCCCCGTTCGTCGACGAAGCCGAGCGTCTTCGGGACGTGGGCGCCGAGGTGCTCTTTCACGTCCACCGCCTCGAGGGGTTTCGGCAAGGGCTCGGTGCGATCCCCGACGTCTTCGCCACGCACGGGATCCGCCGACACCGGGCCGGTCGCCAGCAAAAGCGCGGCGAGCAGCAGTCGTGCGGTGGAGCGGATGACCATCGGTTCAGGGTTTGGTGGCTTGCGTCGGGGCCGGTGTCGGTTGCGCCGGAGCGGAAGCCGGAGGCGGCGGAGCGGGCGGAACCGTCGGAGGCGGCAGGACCCGCGGAGCCGAAGGCTGCGGGGACGGCGCCGCGCCTGACGAGGCCGGTGGCGTACCTGGAGAGAGCGCTGCGGAGCCCGAGGGTTCCGGGGCGACTCCGGCGTCGGATTCTGACGCTGCGGCGGCATCCGCGCCAGCGCCGGCGGCGGCGTCCGCGCCAGCGTCGGCGCCTTCAGCGCCGGCGTCCGCCGTCTCGGCGGCAGCGTCCGCTCCCGCGTCGGGCGGCGGGGCCGGCGTGGCGCTCCAGGGGTTCCGCTTGAGGTCGGCCAGCACGAGGCCCATGGCGCGGTCGATCGGAATCGAGACCTGGCCCTTGTTCTGATCGGCCCAGCCAGGGGGGGCGGAGAGCTTGTCGAGCTGCTGCTGCTTCAGGGCGCGGTAAGCGTCGGCGCCCACTTCGTCACGCCCGGCTCCGACCGCGCCCACCTCGTGGCGCACGAGCGCATTCACGGCGAGCGAGATGCCGATCATGCCCGCGGCGCCTACGGCGACCACCGTGGCGAGGGCGCCCGTATCGATCTTGTCGTCTTCGGTTGCCATGGCTCAGATGTTCTCGAACGCGAGGGAGCGCGCGAGGCGCGGATCCTTCGTGGGAATGAGGTTCACGCGCTGGGCGCGGTACGCGATGCCCGCGACGAGCGCGCTCACGAGGCCGACGAGGAGCAGGATGTCCATGAGCCCCACGTTCGGCGTCGCGTCGATCGCCGGCATCACGAGCCAGTACATGTCGAGGTAGACCATCGCGATCATCCAGAGCGCGCCGATCGCGAGCGTCGTCTTGTTGCGCTTGATGTGGCGCGACAGGAGGAAGAAGAACGGAATCACGAAGTGGCAGAAGACGAGAGCCCAGGCCCACGTGCCCCAGCCGTTCGCGAAGCGCTCTTTGTACCAGTACGTCTCCTCCGGGAGATTCGCGTACCAGATCAGCATGAACTGCGAGAAGCCGACGTACGCCCAGAACACCGTGAAGGCGAAGAGCATCTTCCCGAGGTCGTGATAGTGCTCGATGGTCACGCTCTTCTTCAGGCGTCCCTTGCTCTGGAGCCACATCGTGAACAGGCTCAGCGTCGCGTGGATGCAGAGCACCGCGCTCGCGAAGTAGTAGACGCCGAAGATCGTGCTGAACCAGTGCGCGTCCACCGACATCAAGAAGTCCACGGCCGCGAACGTCAGCGTGAGTGCGAAGGCGATCATCGCCGGCCCCGCGACCTTCTGCATGGTCGGTCCGATGTCGGCCTTGGCCGTCTCGTCCTGGCGTAGCGACGAGCGATAGAAGTAGCGCGCGAGCAGCGTCCAGTACCCGAAGTACACGAGCACTCGAATCGCGAAGAACGTGGGGTTCAGGTACGGGTGCTTGTGGTGCAGGAGGTGGTCGGCCTCGGCTTTTGCGTGATCGGCCCAGTCGTAGACGATGCCGCTGCCCATCACCGTCGGGATGACGATGGGGAGCGACAGCACGAACACGAGCGGCACGTTCATCGCGAAGATCTCGGCCAGGCGCCGGAGGACGGTGCTCCAGTGCGAGTTCACGAGGTTCTGCAGCGTCACCCAGTAGACCGCGCCGAGATTCATCGCGAGCACGACGGCGAACGCGGCGAGGTACGCGAACGAGAAACGCTTGAAATCGGACGCGCCCAGCACCGCCGCGACCGCCAGGCAGGCGACGGACACGGCGGCGGCCCGAACGAAGAGGCCTTTGCCCTCTGCGCCGAGTCGGATGCTGTCGCTGAACCCCGGTACGGCGACCTCTTTCGAGGCGTCGTCGCGTTTTTCGGCGAGGCTCGCGAGCTTCGCGTCGGAGTCCTTCGCCGACCTGGCTGCTTCGCGTGCCGGCCTGTCCGCTTCCTTTGCCGGTTTCGGAGCGGGTTTCTTGTTCGGATCCTTCTTGGAGGTCGCCATCGGGGATTTCTCGGGGCTCTATTTCAGGTTCGCCCGTTCGGCGGGGTCCACGTCGGTCGCCGTGGCCGAGCGGCTGCGCTCGAGCGCGCGGAGGTAGAGGACGATCGCCCAGCGATCGGCCGGAGTGATTTGAGAGCCGTAGGGCGGCATGTTGCGAATGCCGTGCGTGATGGTGTCGAACAGTTGTCCGACCGGCTGAACCTTCACCGAATCGAGCGTGAGGTTCGTGGGCGCGACCCAGCTCCCCTGGTAGTCGGAGCGCTCGCGTAGCTCGGCGGCGCGCTGCGCGACCATGCCGTCGCCTTCGCCCGTAAAGCCGTGGCACGGCGTGCAGAAGATGCCGTAGCGCTCGCGCCCGCGCGCCATGGTGGCCTCGTCGAAGCTCACCTCGGTCGGGAACGTGCGGGCGAAGGCGCCGTTGATCTTGCCGCGGTAGAAGTGATCGTCGTCGCGGAGCTCGCCGACCGCGACGGTCTCGGTCATTTCGGGTCGCGTCGCGCGGCCGTCGTCGAAGAGGGGGTTTTCGCGCTGCGCCTTGTACTTCGGCTGCCAGTCCATGTCGCCGATCAGGTGGATGCGCGGGCTCGACGACTTCGAGTACCGGGCCTTCGCGGCGAGCGCGAACGGAACGGCGGCGGCGACGGCCAGAATGATGGAGCCGTAGACGACGATGGGGGGAAGGCGGTTCGACGTCGAGCGATCCTCGGGCACGGCCTCGACGGCAAGCGCGTGGGTTCCGTCGATGAGGGCGCGCGTCGAGGCGTCGTCGAACTTCGGATCCGCCGCTTCGATCAAGAGGAAGAAACGGTCGTTCGTCGAGCGCGAGAAGCGCTTCACGAGGTCGAGCGGGTGCGACGGGAGCGGCAGGTTGTTCAGGACCAGCATCGAGACGAGCGCCGTGATGCCGCTGAAGAGCACGGTGAGCTCGAACATGATCGGCACGTTCGCCGGGATGCTCCAGAAGGGCTTACCGCTGATGAGCCACCTGTAATCGTAGGCGTTCGTCCACCACTGGAGCAGGATCGCCGTCGCGAGGCCCGTGAGGCCGGCGCCCAGCACGATCCACGGCAGGATGGTCATGCGGATGCCCATCGCCTTGTCGATGCCGTGCACGGGGAAGGGCGTGTACGTGTCCCACTTCGTGAAGCCGGCGTCGCGGACCGAGCGGGAAGCGGCGATCAGCGCCGCGGGCGAATCGTATTCGGCGAGCAGGCCGTGCAGCGGCGCGTCGCCCGACGTGTCGGGAGAGTGCGGTTCGGTCATCAGTGATGCTCCCCGTGCGCGTGTGCCGCCGGGTGGAAGGCCTTCACTTCGGACATCGCGACCATCGGCAGGTACCGACAGAACAGGAGGAACAAGGTGAAGAACAAGCCGAAGCTACCGGCGAGCGTCAGGTAGTCGAACTTCGTCGGGATGTAGTAGCCCCAGCTCGAGGGCAAAAAGTCGCGGGTGAGCGACGTGCAGATGATGACGAAGCGCTCGAACCACATGCCGACGTTGATGAAGCAGCCGATCGCGAGAGTCCACATCGGGCTCGTGCGGACCTTCTTGAACCAGAAGAGCTGCGGCGAGAGCACGTTGCACGCGATCATCGTCCAGTAGGCCCAGGCGTACGGCCCGAACAGGCGGTTCCGGAAGGCGAAGCCTTCGAACTCGGAACCGGAGTACCAGGCGATGAAAAACTCCATGCCGTACGCGTATCCGACCAGGAGCCCCGTCGCGATCATGATCTTGTTCATGTGCTCGAGGTGGCGAATCGTGATGATGCGCTTCAGACCGAAGAACTGACGCGCCGGCACGGCGAGCACGACCACCATGGCGAAGCCGCCGAAGATGGCGCCGGCGACGAAGTACGGCGGGAAGATGGTCGTGTGCCAGCCGGGGAGCTGCGCCGTCGCGAAGTCGAACGAGACGACCGAGTGCACGCTGAGCACGAGGGGCGTCGCGAGCGCGGCGAGGATCAGGTACGCGCGCTCGTAGCGATGCCACTGCCGCGACGAGCCGCGCCAGCCCATCGATAGAAAGCCGTAGATCAGCCGCCGCGGCGTGTCGCTCGCGCGATCACGGAACGTCGCGAAGTCCGGGATCATGCCCATGTACCAGAACACGATCGAGATCGTGGCGTACGTGCTGACCGCGAAGATGTCCCACTCGAGCGGGCTCCGGAACTGCGGCCACATGGACATCTGGTTCGGGATGGGCATCATGTAATAGGGCAGCCACGGACGACCGACGTGCACGCCCGGGAAAGAGCCGGCGACGATGACGGCGAAGATCGTCATCGCCTCGGCGAAGCGGTTGATCGCCGTGCGCCAGTTCTGGCGCAAAAGGAAGAGGATGGCGCTGATGAGCGTTCCGGCGTGGCCGATACCGATCCAGAAGACGAAGTTTACGATGGGGAACGCCCAGGCGACGGGCATCATGTTGCCCCACACGCCGATGCCTTCCCACGCGGCCCAGCTCACGCTGCCGAGGAAGCTCGTAAGGAGGAGCAGGGCGCAGCCGAACGCGATGTACCAGGCGCGCGGCGGCCGGTCGGCGAGCGCGATACGCGACACGTTGTCGGTGATCTGCGCGAACGCATTTTCACCCGTGGGCGGTGTTACGAAAGGATTGAGGTCGGTCGCTGCAGCCATCGGATTCGCCCTTTAGCCGGTGAGCTCGGGGTTCGGGTTGCGCACGCGGCCGAGGTAGCTCACGCGCGGGCGGTTGTTGAGCTCGCCGAGCAGGGCGTACGCGCGCGGTAGCCCCGCGAGCGCCGCTACCTGGCTCGACTTGTCGTTGAGATCCCCGAAGACGATGGCTTCGGTGACGCAGGCCTCCTGGCAGGCCGTCTTGATCTCGCCGTCGAGGATGGCGCGTTTGGCGTTCTTGGCCTTGATTTTCACGTTCTGGATGCGCTGCACGCAGAACGTGCACTTCTCCATCACGCCGCGGGACCGCACGGTCACCTCGGGGTTGAAGACCATCGACTTCAACTTCATCTTCGGATCGTCGGTGGGCGTGAAGGGCGTGACGCCGATCACGTCGACGTTGTAGTTGAAGAAGTTGAAGCGCCGGACCTTGTACGGGCAGTTGTTCGAGCAGTACCGCGTGCCGATGCAGCGGTTGTAAACCATGTCGTTCAAGCCCTCGCTCGAGTGCATGGTCGCGCCCACGGGGCAGACCTGCTCGCAGGGCGCGTTTTCGCAGTGCTGGCAGGGGATGGGCTGGAACGCGAGCTCGGGGTTCTCGGGCTCGCCCTTGTAGTAGCGATCGATGCGCAGCCAGAGCATCTCGCGGCCCATCGCGACGTTCTGCTTGCCGACGACGGGAATGTTGTTTTCGGCTTGGCACGCGGTGACGCAAGAGTTGCAGCCCGTGCATTTGTTCAAGTCGATGGCCATGCCCCACTTGTGGCCCTCGTACGAAACCGGATCCTGCCAGAGGTTCAGGAGCGGCGGATGGTGCACGCGCTTTTCGACGAAGCGTGGATCCTTGCGGAACTCTTCGAGCGTCGCGTCACGAACGAG
>DASUTR010000982.1:0-9899 GCA_036374535.1 Polyangiaceae bacterium | reverse complement strand
GAGCCGAGCGCGATTTCGTCGCGGGAGTGGTGCGCCGTTTGGGGGTGCCGGCGAGCGACGTGGAGGACGCGGTTCAAGAGGTGTTCGTCGTTTTTCACCGCCGGTTGCCCGAGCTCGAGCCGGGCCCGGCGTTGCGGTTTTGGCTGCGCTCGGTCGCGTTTCGAGTGTGCGCGAATCATCGTCGCCGGCTCGCCGTGTATTGGCGGCGTGGTCGAGCCGAGCCGCTCGATCCGGACAGTCTGTACGACGACGTGCATCGCTCGCCCGACGAGGCGCGCTTGCTGAGCGAAGCGCGCGAAGCCCTCGTGCGCGTTTTGGCCAAGCTCGATGACGACAAGCAGGAGGTTTTCGTCCTCACCGAGCTCGGGGACCGCACTGCGGGAGAAATCGCCGTTCTTACGCGCACTTCTCCCAACACCGTCGCGTCGCGATTGCGCGCCGCCCGCAAGCGAATCGCCAGTGCTCTGCGAACCGCCGAGCGGCCGCCATTTCGCGCGTGATGCAGCCTGCTTCACGCGGCCCGCCACCGCGCCAGGCGTTGCAGAATGCCCGCCGAACCTTTCGAGGCGGTCGCGCACTATCCCCGCGATGGAGCTGCATCGAGGACAGCTCGCGCTGGCTGCGGGCGGGGTAAGCGGCGGAGAGCTTGCCGGGGACGGCGACGAGAGTGACGACGGCTTGATGCTTCTTGCACGGGGCGGGGTCGAAGGTGCGCTCGACGCCTTGATAGAGCGGCATCAAGCGCGCGTGCTGCGGCTGGCCTCTCGTTACGTGGGTGACGCGATGCTCGCGGCCGATGTCGCGCAGAACACGTTCGTCGCCTTGTTTCGTTCCGCCCCGCAGTACCAGGCACGCGGAAAATTCAAGGCGTATCTCTACCGCTTGCTCTTGAACCAGTGTCGCATGGCGCGCCGCTCGGCCCGGAGCCACGTGCGCGTCTTGTCCGACCTGCGGGAATCCGGCGTGGGCTCGGAGCAGGTGCTCCAGCGTGAGCGGCAGCGCGACCTCGAGCAGGCGGTCGCCCGTCTCAGCGTCAAGCTGCGCGACGTGGTCGTGCTGAGGTTCTGCGCGGAGCTCAGCTACGACGAGATCGCCGAGACGCTCGATATCCCGACGGGCACCGTCAAGCGGCGGCTGTTCGACGCCATGGCCAAGCTCCGCGACGAACTGGGGGAACCGTGAGCGCGGGCGATCGTTCGAGGTTCGACACGCGAGAGCTCGCCGCCTATCTCCAAGGCGAAGTGACCGCTTCCGAACGACGCGCCATCGACGCAGCGCTGCGCGACGATGCCGGTTCTCGGAAACGTCTCGACGAGCTCAGGCATCTTTGCGACCGCCTGTCCGCACCCGTCCCCGAGCTCGAGCGACTCGATCTCACCGCGGGCGTCCGCGCCGCGCTCGCCGAGCCCGAGCAGAAGCGCGCTCGCTCTTGGCTCTGGACGCTCGGTTCCGCCGCGGCGCTGGCTTCGGCCGCCGGGCTATTTCTGCGGTTCGCGCCGCAGGTTCCGGCAATCTCCGAGTTTCGTGCGAAGTCGGCGAGCGTTGCGAGCGGTGAGTCCTCGCGTTGGGCGGGAATCCAGGTCCATCGCGTTGGCGACACGTCCGGGGCCGAGCGCGTGAGCGATCGGCTCGCCGTTCGTGACGGCTTGGTCTTCGCTTACTCGAACCTCGGTCCCGCCCCGTTCGACTACCTCATGATCTTCGCGGTCGATGCGCGCGGCGAGGTGTTCTGGTTTTATCCGGCTTACGAGCGGCCGGGGACGGACCCGCCGGCGCTGCCGATCGAGAAGGGCGCGTCGGAGACCCGGCTGCCGGAGCTCGTTCGTCACGACTTCGCGCGGGGGCCCCTTGCCATCTACGGCCTGTTCGCGAGGCGCCCCCTGCGTGTCTCGGAGGTGGAAGCGTCGCTCGAACGTCACGGTAGTCCGATGACGTGGGCGCCGCCGTGGTCCGAAACGAGCCTTCACGCCTTGCGAGTGCGAGTCGAGCCATGAGTTTCTTGGGGGGAATCGGGGTTTTCATCGTCTGCATGCTGGTTTCGACGAGCGCGGTCGCGCGACCCGGCCCGGTCGAGCGCTTCGCCGTCGTCATCGGCAACAACCGCGGCGAGCGGGCGGATACGAAGCTGCGCTACGCCGACGACGACGCTCTCGCCACGCACCGGCTCTTGGTGGAGGCCGGAGCGACGAGTCGTTTGCTCGCGAGTTTCGACGAGGACAGCCGGCGACTGGCCGGCTCGCTCGCGCCCGATGGGCCCGCTCGCGTGGATTCGCTGGAGCGAGCGGTTCAGTCGCTCCTCGTCGCCATGCGAAAAGCTGCGGCACGCGGAGCGACGACGGAGTTCTTGTTTTTTTACAGCGGACACGGCGATGTCGAGGGCGGCGAGGGCTTTCTCGTGCTCGAGGATGGGCGATTCACGCGCAGCAAGCTGTTCGAGCTCTTGTCGCGCTCTCCCGCCGCGCGAAATCACGTGGTCATCGACGCGTGTAAGTCGTACTTCGTCGTGTTCGAGCGCGGTCCGGGCGGGCGTCGCGAGACCTATGCCGGTGCGATCGCGGCGGCGATTCCCGCCCGGCTCGCGAATACGGGCTTCGTGCTGTCGACGTCGTCGGACCGCGACAGTCACGAGTGGGAACGCTACCAGGGCGGCATCTTGAGTCACGAGCTCCGCTCGGCGCTGCGCGGCGCCGCCGACGCCGACGTCGACGGGCGCATCAGCTACGCCGAGCTCGGGGCGTTTCTGACTCGCAGCAACGAAGCCATCAACAACCCGAGGTTCCGGCCCGACTTCCTCTTGCGAGCGCCGGGCGGCGACCTCGGGCGGCCGATGCTCGACTGGACGCGGGCACGAGCGCCGTTGTCGTTCGGAGCGAAAGCGTGGGGCCACTTCTACGTGGAGACGGCACGCGGCGATCGGTTGCTCGACGCGCATCCTTCGCCCGGGCAGCCGCTCCGGCTGTGGCTCCCCGACGAACGCCCGCTCTTCGTGCGTAGCAACGACCATCTCGGCGAAACCGTCGTCGAGGCCGACGCTCCGCTCGAAGTGGCCGCGCTCCGCGCGACGACGCCGGCCGTCGCGAGCCGAGGCGCGCTGAACCTCGCCCTCGAGCGACTCTTCGCTCTTCCCTTCGACGGCGCCGACGTGCAGGCGTTCCGTGCTCGGACCACCGTCGACGAGCGACCGAGCGCGCCGTCCGAGCAGAGGCCCGGCCGTTCCTTCGTCCGCACGGTGAGCGGTGTGACGGCGCTCGTGGGTATCGGAGCGGGTCTCACGCTGAACGGGCTCGCTCTCGGCACGTACCTGAGCTCGTCGGACGAGTCACAGGTGAGAACCGAGGAGCTGAATCGGCGTACGAAAGCTTTCAATTACGCCGCCGCGGGCTGTTACGCCGGCGCGGCCGTTGCGGCGGGCGTTTGGGGCCTTGCCTCGTTCTGGCCCGAAGGCTCGATAGGCGTCGCGCCGTCCACGGGCAAGACTCCCCTGCCGAGCGGGTTCGTGCTCGACGTGCGCGGAGGGTTTTGATGCGCGCGCCGGCGCGCTGGGCGCTCGGAGGCTCACGACTCGGAGCGGCGCTCGGCCTGTCCGGGCTCGCGTTCGCGTCGTGCGAGCGCGACCTCGAAGGCGCTCCGTGCCCCTGTGTCGACGGCTACACGTGCTGTTCCGTCGATCGGCGCTGCTACGCTTCCGAAGTCTCGTGCGCGGCGAGCGCGGAGACCGGGGGAGCGGGCGGAGACACTGGAGGGAGCGGTCCCGCCGGCGCCGGCGAAAGCGGTAGCTCGGGCGCTGGGACGGGCGGGCACGGTGGCAGCGCGAATCCGTCCGGCGGCAGCGGCACGAGCACCGAGCGTGGCGGCTCGACCGGAAGCCAAGACGGCGGCAACGGAGGGCTCGGTGAGGGCGGAGTGAGCGGTCCCGGCGGGAACGGCGGCGAGAACGACGGCGGGACGATCGAACCTCCGCGCGGCGACGCCTTGCTACCGCGTTTCTGCAATGCGTTCGGATGGTGCGGTGAGCCGAATCCGTTCCGCGCGGTTTGGGGTTTCGAGGCGACCGATGTCACCGATGTCTGGGTCGTCGGCAGGACGGAAGCAGAGTTCGGCGACAACGCGATTCTGCACTGGGACGGCCGCCGCTGGCTGAACACGCCGTACGGGATGCTCACTCCTACCGCCACGGTGAATGCCGTCTGGGGCACGAGTCCGGAAAACGTCTGGTTCGTCGGTAGCGACGAGGGCGAAGCGATGGCCGCGCGCCTGGGCTCCACTTATTGGTCGGTGCCGTCTACGATTCCGGAGATCAAGAGTCTCCTCGCCGTGCGCGGAATCGGTGTGAACAACGTCTGGGCGGTCGGCACGGAGGGAGGTATCGCCCGCTGGAACGGCGCCGCGTGGTCGCATTTTCCGAGCGACGTGACGGCCGACCTGAACGCGCTCTGGAACGACGCGGACGAGTTCTGGGCAGTCGGAGCGTCGGGAACCGTCGCCCGCTGGGAGGGGCGTGGGGTCGGAGGGCCCGTGACGCAGGAGAGCGTGACCGACGTGGATCTGAATGCCGTCTGGGGCACGTCGAGGGACGACGTCTGGGTTGCGGGCGATGCCGCGACGCTTCTCCATTTCGACGGCAGCGAGTGGAGACGCGTGAACCTCGAGGCCATTGGCCCGACCGTCGACTTCGAAGCGATGACCGGAACGCCGCTCGGCGCGATGTGGCTCACGACGTCCGAGGGGCGCGTGCTTTACCTCGAAGACGGCCAATGGCGCGAGGCCGCTGTCCAAGCCTCGCATCGCCTGAACGGCATCTGGTCCGCCTCGAACGGCGAGGTGTGGGCCGTCGGGGATGCAGGAGCGTCGGTACATTTGCCGAGCGGCGCGAACGTGGACGCGCGCCGGTCGTGGGTCCGCTCTTCCGAGCCCGTGGCGAGCGATCTTTTCGGTGTTTGGGTGAGAGCGCCGAACGACGCGTGGGCGGTCGGAGCCGGTGCCGTGCTGCGTTGGGATGGGCGCAACTGGTCGCGCGAGCTCGCGCCCGAGACCGAGGGAGACTGGAGGGCCGTCGCCGGAACGTCGGCGAACGACGTGTGGATCGCGGGCACCGGCATCCGCCATTTCGACGGCAACGCGTGGACGGTCGTTCGCGACGCGGGCTCGACCCGGTTGCGCAGCGTCTGCGCGCTCACGACCGACGACGCCTGGGCCGTGGGAGACGGCGGCGTGATCCTGCATTTCGACGGTGACGCGTGGCTGCCGAGCCAGAGCTTCCCCGAGATGGACCTCAAGACCGTGTTGTGCGCCGCTACCGACGACGTTTGGGCGATCGACTCCGTGGACGGGGTTCTCCGCTGGGACGGCCAATCCTGGTCGGAAGTGCCGATGCCCGCCGAGCCGTACGAGGTTCGCTCCGGGCAGATCCTCACGGGCTCGGCACCGGACGACGTTTGGGTGCTCTCCTTCTTCTCCGACACGCAAGGGGAGTGGCTGCGGACGAGCCTCTGGAACGGCGGCGAAAATCCCACGACCGAACGAGTTCGATGGCTCTCCGGCATCGCCGAGTCGGCTCATGCAACGGCGCGGCGCGAGTTTTGGCTGGTCGGGTCCGCCATCTGGCACGCCGCCCCGGGTTTTCCCCTCGAGAGTCATCCGGCGATCGGCTCGACGATTCACGCCGTCTCGGCTCCACCCGAAGCGACGAACTGCATCGACGAGGACAGCGTGTCGATCGGACCGAACGGCGCGTGGGCCGTCGGGTCGTCGGGCCTGCTGCTCGAGAAGCAATGCGTGAGGAGCCTTTCCTCCGTCATCGTCGACTGATGACTCCGGGCGCCACGGTGCCTCACCGCCGTGGCGCCCGTCGTTCACGGCGTCCTATCAAAGGTAATGGACGTAGCCGTCGTACTTGGCGATCAAAACGAACGGGTAGCTCGGGCTTCCGCAGATCGACCGCACCTCGCTCCTACATTCCGCGATCGCTTCGTCCTCACGGTAGTAGCAATTGATGCCGGAGCACCCCTGCTGCCTGCAGACCGTTCCATACGGTCCTTGCGACGCCGGCTGGTTGCACCACTGCACGTACGAGTCTCCCGCCTTGTCCGACAGGTCTCCCGGAGTCCCGTCCTCGCTCGCCTCCTCCAGGAGCCCTTCCTCTTGATCGCCGATCTCCGCGGAGCAACCGCTGAGCGCCGTGGCGGCCAAGAACGCGAATGCCTTGAGGGATGCCGAAAATGTCCGCTGGTTCACGAATTTCATGTGGATAGCCTTTCTAGAAAGATCGCGGCGGCGCGCCTCGCGAGAAAGCCGTGCCGGACGGCCCGCGAAGACCGAGTCCACCCACGGCTCGCTTTGCGACGCGAGCTCCGCTGTTCCGCTACGTTGCTAATGTCGAGCGCTCGCGGCGGTCGTCATTTTTTCGAACGAGCACTCGGCGCGAACGGCGGCGCATCGCAAGCAGCACGTACGACCCAGCGAACGACAGGGCGCACCTCCATGCGGAAGAAGCTCCGAGCTTCGTACCGATCGTGCACCCTGCGCCGGCAGGGCTCTCGGCGCGAAGCCGCGCGGAGCACGACTGTGAGTCAATCGGCGAGTCCGCGGCCTCCACGTGCGAACACAGCGGGCCGCCTGCGCCGGAAGCACACCATTCGGCAATGGCGGGCGCAAAATGGCCCGCCTGCTCGCCGTGCGCGGGTTCGGGCGGGCTCTCGAGGCGGCGCACGACGAAGCAGCCCTCTTCCGCCCGGTATTCGTAGTCATCGGCGCCGCGTGTGAACACGCCGGCGACCTCGCCTCGTTCGTCGAACACACCCGACCCGCTGTTGCCGTCGAACGTGTCGCTGTCGAGCGTGAAGTAATCACGGCATCCGCTTCGGTCGTCCAGCACGACGCCGGCAGACGCGACTTTGGCCGGCAGCCCGTTCGGGTAGCCGATGACGGTCATCGTGTCGCCCGTGGCCACGTCCGCCGTCGCGAGCTTCGCCGGGCGCCGGGGCCGCGACACGGGACGATCCAACTCGACCAGGGCGTAGTCCCAACGGCGCCCGTCGGCGCTCGTTTCCCTGCGGCTCACGGGCACCGAGCGACACCGGTAGATGTCGTCGTCCTGAACGACGATGGAGGACTCGCCTTCGGCACGCACGGCGTAGCCGAACACCCAGCGTTGATCGGCGCACGTCGCCACGCTGCTCGCGCAATGCGCGGCCGTGAGCACCAGCGATTCGTCGACGAGCACGCCGGAGCACAGCGCGGCCGTCGGTTGTTCTCGGAATGCCTCGGACGCGCAGAGATTCGCGAAGTCCCCGAGCGCTTCGGCGACGACGTCGAAACCGCCGTCGGAGCGGCGCTCGAGCGAGCTTTCGGCGATCAGCGCTACGGCGCTTTCGAGCGCCAGCGCTCGAAATAGCTCACGCTCCGTCGCGTACACGTCGCGTCGATCGTCGGCGCCGTAGACGAGGTCGAGCCCCAGAGTGCCGGTCGCCGTGGCTAAAGGCTCGGAACACGCGGACGAAAACGTGGCGATCCACCACGCAACGAGCGTCGATGCCGTTCGCTGCGAGGCGCCTCGCGCGTCGAATGGTCGCATCCACGACTTCAATGTCGCCGCGCGCGAGTCTTCGTCAAAATATTTCGCGCGTCGTTTTTCGAGACGCAATGCCGAAGGTCGAGGACGAGGCGCGCTCAAACGCGGGTGTGGCGACGCTTCGAACGTCACGAATCTTGGAGGAAACAAATGAGACGACGAATTCTCGTTCCGGCCCTGTTGATCTACGCATCGTTCAACGCCGCATGCGGCTCTTCGGATTTCACGGACACCGAGGACGTCGGCGAGGTGTCGCAGGCGTTGACGGGCACGGCGCTCTTGGTCGCCGGCTCCACCACGTTGACGTCGGCGGACGCTGCGGTCAGAAATCGCCTCCAGGGGTTGGGCCTAGCCGTACAGGTGAAGTCTGCGAGCGCGGCGACGACGGCCGACGCTACGGGCAAGGCACTCGTCGTCGTATCGTCCACGGTAACCTCCAGCAGCGTCGGAACGAAGTTCCGTGACGTGACCGTCCCGGTGTTGACTTGGGAGAGCGAGCTCTACGACGACATGCGGCTCACACCGGCGGCCGCGGGAAACTTCGGAACGCGCAGCAGTCAGCGAAACCTCACGATCACGTCGCCGGGCCATCCGATGGCCGCGGGCCTTACCGGAACGGTGGTCGCGACGAGCTCCACCAGGAATTTCACCTGGGGAAGGCCCGGGGCCGCGGCCGTGCGCATCGCGAGCCTCGCCACGTCGCCGGCCGAGCCCGCGATCTTCGGCTATGACGCAGGCAGCGCCCTCGCCACGGGGCAACCAGCGCCCGCGCGGCGCGTCGGCCTGTTTTTCACCGACACGACGGCGACGGCGCTGACGACGAACGGGTGGCTTCTCTTCGACGAGGCCGTGGAGTGGGCGGTCGGCGCCCAGACCGGAACGAACGCCGTGACACTCGACGCGACGAACGTGGACGACTTCGTCTACGTCACCGTGAACGGCATCCGCCGCCGGGTCGTTCCCTGGCAGAATACGGTCTCGGAGACGATCAGCGACTGGTTCGTGCCCGGGACGAACACCGTCCGCTTGCAGGCGCTCAACACGGGCGGCCCCTCGAGCTATTCCGTGCAGATCCGCGTCGACGGCGCGCTCGTCGTCGATGCGAGCTGCGCGAGCGCGCCCTGCACCCCCGTTGCCGGCGGGACGGGCATCCTCTTCGATCAAACCTTCCAGGTGACGACGCCCAACCGCCCCGCCGCGCGAACGCTCACCGTGAACGGTACGTCGGGTGGGAAGATCTACATCAACGATGCGTACACGGGCTTCAGCGTGCCCCGAACGTTCACGCTGCCGCAGGGCCAGTACACCGTGGGTCTCGGCGTCGGCGAGGGCGTGGAAGGCGCGTACGTCGGACAATTCCACGAGCAGAGCGTCACGCTCGGGGCGAGCAACGTGACCGTCACGCCGTCGCAATTGCCGCCGCTTTCGCAGCCGAACCACACGCGGATCGCGCTGCTTCCCATCCGGCAGACGTTCCACGGCGACAGCACGCCCCAGAACGTCGGGGTTCTTTCCGCGAACGACATCACCGTCATGCACGGGCAAACGCTCGCCACGCGCGATCAGTACATGGAGCCGTTCTCGTACAACCTCACCACCTGGGACGTCGACCTTCTGCCCACGGTCGAGAACGTTCCGCTCCACCGCACGGCCGACCCGCTCGACGCGGGCGATACCGGGCGGCTCTTGAGCGAAGCGAACCTGACGCACCTACCGCAGCAGTACGACAGCATCATCTACTTCTACTCGAAATACACGGCTTCGGGTGCAGTGGTCGCGAACGAGCCCTGCTGCTTCTGGGGCATCGGGCAGGGCGTGTGGTTCCCGAACCACACGACGCGCGGTGGAGCGACGGCGAACCAGCCCAACGTGTTCTTGCTCCACGAAATGCTGCACGACTACGAGTCGTACAACGACTGGAGGCTCCACCTCTACAATGCCGCCGGCGGATTGCACGGCGGCAATCAACACGGCTACTACGGCGGTGACGGCGGTGAGTCCGACTTTTTGCTCTACTATCGGCGGTTCATGCGAAATCAGCTCGCCGAGCTCCACACGATGCGCGGTGAGACGCCCTTTACCGGGCCCAGTCCGACGGGCGCCGATCTCTGGGTCGGCGTGTTCGACACCATGCGCCGGGACGTGAACTGGCAGTCGTCCGGATTCGAGGCGACGCCACTCGCCGCTTCGGCCGGGAACTCGAGCATGGCGCCGATCGCCTGCGCGGCTCCGAGGGATTGAGAAGATCGGTCGACACCCGGCGCGCATCATCGGGCCACGAGCGCGCGGGCGCGATGCGAGCTCGGTGACCTTCGCGAAGGTTACCGAG
>DASUTR010000981.1:0-5643 GCA_036374535.1 Polyangiaceae bacterium | reverse complement strand
GAAGCCGTCGACTGCTTGACGCGCGGCCTCGACTCGGTGAGGAACCTGCCGGAGGGCGAGGCGCGCGCGAACGCCGAACTCACGATGCGCGTGCTGCTCGGACCCGCGCTCATGGCGATCAAAGGCTACTCGCACGCGGACGTCGCGGCGAGCTACAACCGCGCCCACGAGCTCGTGCGAAAGGTCGGCGACGCGCCTCAAATGTTCGGAATTCTCTGGGGTTTGTGGGCGCAGTACTTCGTCGGCGGGCAGCTGCACGCGGCGCGCGAACCCGCCGAACAGGTCGTGCGCATGGCGCGCGCGTCCGGCGACCCTGGGCTAGTGCCTCCCGCGCACCACGCGCTCGGTTTCGTCGAGTGTTACACGGCCCACTATCCCGAGACGGTTCGCCTCGTCGAGGAAGGACTCGCGGTTTTCGACCTCGCGCGGGAACGCAAAAACATCCTGGCGTTCCAGTTCTCCTCGGCGCTCGCGCTGATGAATATGGGCGCCACGGCGCTCTGGATGCTCGGCAGACCCGACGACGCTCGGGAGCTCGCCGCGCGAGCGAAGCCCCTCGCCGAGATGCTGCGGCATCCGCCGAGCGTCGCCTTCGCCATCACGTCGAGCTCCTGGTTTCTCCAGCTCGCGGGCGAAGCGGACCGTGTCCGCGAGGTGATGGAGGCGGTCAATCGGCTGTCCGAGGACGAAGGCTTCGCGTTCTGGCCGCCGCTCGTCAGCGTCTTCGGCGGCTGGGCCAAGATGGCGGCAGGCGACATCGGCGGCGGCGCGGATCTCATGCTGCAGAGCTTCAAGCAGTACCGCGCCATCGGTGGCGGCATCCTGCGCACGCACGGCTTCGCCTTGCTCGGCGAAGGCCTGCTCGAAGCGAACCGCGTCGACGAGGCCATTTCCACCGTCAACGAGGCGATCGAGAACGCGCACGCGTCGGGCGAAGTCCACTTCGAGCCGGAGCTCCATCGCGTGAAAGGGCTCGCTCTCGCCAAGCTCGCCGCGACGGGCGGCGCGTCGTTCGAAGAAGCGCTCGGGGCGCTCGAACACGCTCTCGCTCTGGCGCGCGCGCAAGGGGCGCGCTGGCTCGAGCTCCGCGCAGCCGTCTCGCTCGCGCGCTTCTACGAGGCACGCGAAAACCCGGCGCGTGCGCTCGACGTCCTCGCGCCCGTCTGCGACGGAATCCAGCAGGGACGCGATACGCGCGAAATGCTCGACGCCGCTCGCTTGCTTTCGGGCCTGCGCGAGCGCTGACGCGAGCGCGCAGAGCTCACAGCTTTCGATCGACGACGTACGCGACGAGCTCGCGGAGCAGGGTCTTCTCGTCGCTTTCCGGAGCGCCGGAGTACGCCTGCTCGAACTCTGCTTTGGCCGCGCGCGCGAGCTCCTCGGCGGCGCTCGTCGCGAAGGCGATGCTGCCCGTTTCGTCGAGCAGCCGGCGCATCCACGCGACGTCGCGTTCGAGCCGTCGTGCCCGCGATTTCTGCAAAATGGCTTCGAGGCGCGAGCGGTCCGCGGCGCTGGCGGCGCCGAACGCGTGCGTCAGCATCAGCGTGCGCTTGCCTTCCCAGAGATCCCCGTCGATTTCCTTGCCGTAGCGGGCGTCTCCCAGCAGGTTCAAGAGATCGTCTTTGATCTGGAAGGCGACGCCGGTGAGATAGCCGAATCGATCGAAACGCTCCAGATCCGGGTCGCCGGCGATGAGGGCGCCGAGGCGCACGGGATGGATGAAGCTGTACCAGCAGGTCTTCTTCAAGACCATGCGGAGGTAGTCTTCCTCCTTCACGTCGCAGTCGTTGTCCCGGATCCAGCCGAGCTCCAGCGCTTGCCCCTCGAGGGATTCGAGCAGCAGGTGATCGAACTCCTCGAGAATGCGCCATGTCTTTCGGGCGCCGACGACGTCGAGGTTTTTCATGAGCAGGCGCAGCGTGAGCGCGTTCATGGCGTCGCCCGTGTTGACCGCGATGGGGATACCGTGGCGGGTGTGCAGCGTCGGTTCGGAGCGCCGGTAAGCGCTCTCGTCTTCGACGTCGTCGTGAACGAGCAGTCCGTTGTGCAAGAGCTCGAGGGCCGCTGCCGTCGGAACGGCGTGCTCTTCGCGTCCGCCGAACGCCGCGCACGTCGCGATGCAGAGCGCGGGCCGGAGGCCCTTGCCGGGTCGCGCGACGAACTCGCGCACGAGATCGTAGAGGTATCGCCTGGGTTCCTTCTCGGGGAGCGCAGCCATCAGCGTCGGGACGACGAGCTCCCGGTAGCGGCCGAGGCGAACGAACAGCGCGCTCTCCGGGTTCTCTGCGGTGACGGGCGACGCTGCCATGCGCTCAGAGCGGAACGATCCGAATCGCGGGGGTCGCGAGCCGCTCCACGGCCGGCGCGGTGTTCTCGGCGGCGCCGGCGGCCGCCGCCACGAGCGACGACAGATCGCGCAGCAAACGCTGCTTGAGCTCCGGACCGGCAAGCTCGTTTTCGGAAACGCTCTCGAGCAGCGAGAGCAGGTTCCGCGCGGCGTCGGTCGCGAGCGCGACCTTCGGATCCCAGGGCAAGCCTTGCTGGAATCGAAGCCGGTCGTAGGCGCGGAGCGGCGCGAGCACCGGAGGTTCGTGGAGCGGCCAGATCTCGCAGCGCGCGTGCCTCGAGCCGGAGGCGTCGAGCAGGCCGTTGACCGCGCGGCGCGCCGCCTCGTTCGCGGCTTCCATGGTGGCGAGGTCGGTGTGCGTCCGAACGTAGTCCGAGGCGAGAAACAGGTTCGGAATTTTCGTCGAGGCTTCCGGCCGGATGCTCCAGGTGTCCCAATAGTTCACGAGCAAGGGCTCGCGATTGAGCTCGATGCCGGGGCGCGCCGGATCGAGGTCGACGATGTCGGGATCGAGGAACCAGGAATGCAGATCCTCGTCGCGGAGCACGTCCACGCCGTCGACGTTCAAGCTCTTCTTCAGCTGGAGCCAAGTCTCGGCGGCGATCTCGTCGCGTGTGCACATTTCCGCGCATTTCCCGTTCAAGCCCGGCACGTCCCAATCCGAGATGTCGACCGAGAGGATGCCGCGGATCGTGCCGTCGCCGTACTGGCTCAAGTCGACGTTCGGCCAGAACTGCGCCTGCGACACGGAAGTGAGCGCCCAGGGCGTGTCGACGTAGATGCTGTGGCCGTGCGCGAGCGGGACGTCTTTCTTCAGGTAGAACTGGATGCCGTTCATCCATTCGACGTTCTCCGCGAGCTCCGCGAGCTTTCCGAGCGCCGGTTCGGCTTCGGCGAGCGCCGGCGTGACGAGCTCTGCCATGCGCTCGACGGGCAAAGCCGCGACGAAATAGTCGGCCACGACTTCGCTCGCTCGGCCGTCTTTTTCGATGCTGACGCCGTGAACGCGCCCGTCGCGCAGGTGAATGGCGCGAACGTCCGTTTCGAAATGGTACTCGACGCCGCGCGCACGCAGGTACTCGAGCCAGGGGTCGATCCACACCTCGTTCGTGGGCCCGTCGAGCACGCGATCGGCGGTGCTCACGCTCGGGTCGAGCACGTCGATCAAGATCTGGATGAAGATCTTGCCGATGGTGCGCGTGCTGGCACGCTCGGCCTTCGCCGCCACGAGCGAGCGCGTGATCGCGTTGGCGAAGAGCTTCTGGTACGCGGGCGAGCGCTCTTCCGCTTCGATGAAGTCCCACCAATACGTCTTCTCGTACTCTTCGAGCCGGCGCTCGTCGCACGAGGTCATGAGCTGCCAGAGCTTCTCGCTGAAGAAAGCGGTCTCTTCCGGGGTCACCTCGAGCTGCCCGCCCAGCCAATCGACGGCGAGCAGCACGGCGTTCTTGAAGTCCCGCGGCGTTCGCGGAAAGCGCACGGGAATAATCACCGGCTTCTTCCCGAAGCGCGCATGATGGCACTCCGTCGTGTCGACCAGGTGATCGACGACCTTGCCGTTTCCATTCGGAATCCGCGCCATCGTGTCGATGATGTGACGGTAGAAACCGGGGAAGAAACGGAAGCCGTGCTCTCCCGGCAGCCACGGGTTCTTGCTCCGGTAGCGCGGACCGGAGAACGAACGGCCGCCGAGCGTCGGTCGCGCGAACGGCTCGACGACGCGGATGCTGCGCGCCTTGCCGCCCGGAATTCCCTGACGCTCGAGAACGACGACCTGAAAGTCGCGCTCGACGAGTTCGTGAGCAGCGCTCATGCCGGCGACGCCGCCGCCGAGGACAACGACCTTGGGCTTCATTTCTCGGCCCATGCGCCCGGGTTCACGACGGTCGAGACGGCGTAGACGTCGTATTTGATGATCAGCGCGCGCATGTCGACCTGGCCGACGCCGAGGAACTGCGTGCGGTTCATCCAGCGGTAGCGCGAGTCCTGCGTCAGCAATCGTGGCGCGACTTGGTGGCAGGGCAGCTCGGGCCAATTTCCGAGCACCATGCGGCGATACCCGTCCTCGCCGAATTCGATGAGGCCGCCGTACGTCGCGGTGATGACGGCGCCGTCGTCGGTGACGAGCGTGGCGTGGATGTCGAGGACGCCGACACCGTCGGGCCGGACGAGCATGTAGTCGACGGAGTCCTCTTTGACCTCGGCGTGAAACGCGTTTCCGACGACGACTCCCGACGCGGCGTAATAGTCGATGCGAAAGCCGTGCGGCGTCTCGCCGATGACGGTCGGCGGCTTCAGCCTCACCGTGATCTGCGCGACGAGCCCGAGGCCGGGCGTGAAGCGCGGGGCGAGACCCGGGCTCGCGGCGGGTTTCTCCGGCGGTGGCTCGGCGGGGCTCGGGAGCGCGAAGGACGAGAAGCTCGTCGGAACCAGACTTTGTCGTGGGACTTGCCTGCCCCCGCAGTGCGCCACGGGGCAGTAGTCGACGTGCTTCGCTCCGCCGAGCGCGGGGAAGTTCGCGCGGAAGTACTGCGCGTCCTTGCGTTCGTCCACGCGCAGCGGGCTCGCATGAAGGGTCTTCACGGGGCCGCCGTCCAGGCGATAGCGGACGTCGACCGTGTTGGCCGGATTGAAGGGCCGGACCCCGACGACGATCGAGACGGGCTGTCCGTTCGGTACTTCGCGTCCCGGCGCCGGCGCGTCCGGCGTCCCGTACCAGAGGGTCAATCCGTCGTACGACGAAATCATGGTTCGTCGTCGGTGAAATCGATGTCGTAGTCTTGCGCTGCTTGCTTTTTCTTCTTCTCCAACCTCTCGACCACGCTACGCGCGTCGCGCGTCTTTTCTTCGAGGATTGCGCGGAGGTGCGGATGGGTGGCCTTTTTCGTCTTCTCTTCGAGGGCTGCCTTCTCGAGCCTGGCTCGCCCGGTAACCAGCGCCTGCTTGATCTTCTGACGTAGGGCCCCCGCGAGGTCGGCGAACGCTTCCGGCGATTCGGCGCGGTTCAGCTTCTTGAGATCGCCTTCGAGTTCGCTCGTGTCGAGAACGGACTGATGCTCGTGCGCTTCCGGCTCGGTGGCGCTCTTCTTGCCCGCTTCCCCTTCGCGCTTGCTCTTCTTTTCGGACTCTTCGACGTGGTCGGACATGCTGATTGCTCCTTCGATGGTGCTGTTCAATGGAACGATGCCGATTCGAACGTTGAGGAGGCTACGGCCCGCGTCGATGGCCAGCCGCAAACCGTCCCACCGGCTCTCGAGGAGGCGTTTGCCGACCCATTCGCGCAACATCGCCGCCGG
>DASUTR010000980.1:0-11246 GCA_036374535.1 Polyangiaceae bacterium | reverse complement strand
TGTGACGACCAGCTGAACGCTTTGTTCGCCTGCCTCGGCTACTGACGCCCGAGCGACGCGCGAGACCGCGGACGTTGCCGGCGTCCGCGGTCAGCGCCCCCGCAAGAGCCGGCGAGCGGCGGCCTTCGCCAGCAGGGGAGCGGAAAAGAGCGATTTGATGAGCGAGGCGGCGAGCGACGCGGGCGACGTGCCGCGAGCTTCGACGGCGACCTTTTCGCCGAGCGTCGCGTCCTCGAGCGCGCCGCGCGCGATGGTGCGGCGGCCGTCGGAACGAATTTCGATCATGAGCCGCGCGACGACGGGCGGCTCTTCGGCTTTCTCGGGTAACGAGCGCCCCGGTTCGGGCACGAGGGGCGCGCGGCGGTCGCCGGAATCGTCGCTCATCTCGCTAGGGTAGCGCGTCCTTTGCCCGTGGCGTAGCGTGCCCCCATGGCACTCACCGTCGTCACTGGAGCCAATCGCGGCATCGGGCTCGCCTTGTGCGAGAAGCTTTTGGACAGAAAAAGCACGGTCGTCGCCGCGTGTCGCAGCGCGTCGAGCGAGCTCGAAAAGCTCGGCGTGGAAATCGTGGACAACGTCGACGTGACCGACGACGCCGGCATCGGCCGGCTCGTCGCCGCCGTGGGCAAACGCCCCGTCGACCTCTTGATCAACAACGCCGGCATCCTGCTCTGGGCGAAAGAGTTCCCCGAGCTCGACGTCGCGGGCATCCGCAAGCAGTTCGAGGTGAACGCGCTCGGTCCCCTGCGCGTCACGGCCGCGCTCCGTGACCGCTTGGGCAAGGGCTCGAAAGTCGCGCTCGTCACGAGCCGTATGGGCTCGATCGACGACAACGGCTCGGGCGGCGGGTACGGCTACCGCATGAGCAAGGCGGCGCTCAACATGGCCGGCAAATCGCTCGCGATCGATCTAAAGGGCGCGGGCGTGTCGGTCGCCATTCTGCACCCGGGCATGGTGCGAACGGAGATGATCGGGGGACGCGGACAGGTCGAGCCGAGCGAGGCGGCAAGCGGACTCCTCGCCCGCATCGACGAGCTCACGCTCGAAACGAGCGGCGGATTTTGGCACGCGAACGGCGAACGCTTACCCTGGTAGCGAGCTCGTGCCGGCAAGGCCGGCGATCGTCGTGAGCAGCTTCTCCACGTCGACGGGCTTGCCGAGGTGCGCCTGAAATCCGGCCGTGAGGCTGCGCTCGACGTCCTCGCGGCGCGTGTACGCCGTGAGCGCCAAAGCCGGCGTCCGGCCGCCGTGCTCGGGATCGAGCGCCCGAACCGAACGGATGAGATCGTAGCCGTCCATTCCCGGCATGCCGATGTCGCTCACCAACACCGTCGGCTGGAACGCGGGGAGCTTTCGCAGCACTTCTTCGGCCGAGCTCGCGCCCATGACCACGGCGCCGGCATTGCCGAGGAGCTCCGTCACGATCTCGACCGCGTCCGGTTCGTCGTCCACGACGAGCACGCGCGTTCCTTCGAGGCGCGGTAACGGGCGCGGCGCGTGGTTCACGTCGAGCGGCGGCCGATGGCTCGGGCGCCTCGGCAACTCGACGACGAACGTCGCCCCCATACCCCGGCCCCGGCTCTCGGCCCGCACCGAGCCGCCGTGGGCGTGCACGAGCTCTTTCACGATCGCGAGACCCAAACCAAGCCCGGCGTGCCGCCGGGTCGTCGAGGCGTCGGCTTGGCGGAATGGCTCGAAAATCAATGAAAGCAGCCCTGGCTCGATGCCCTCGCCGGTGTCGGCGACCGTGAGCTTGAGCCAGCCGGCGGCGAGCGAGGCGTCGACGACGATGCGCCCTCCCGGGGGCGTGAACTTCACGGCGTTCGACAAGAGGTTCGAGACGATCTGCTGGAGCCGCAGTTGGTCGGCGCGAATCTCGAGGCCCTGCACGACGTTCGACTCGAGCGCGACCCCCTTGGCTTCGGCGAGCGGGCGCGCGGACTCCACGGCGTCGGCGACGGCCTGACCGACGTTCGCCTCGCGAAGTTCGAGGCTCAGCTTTCCGGAGATGATGCGGGAAATGTCGAGTACGTCCTCGATGAGGCGCGCTTGGGCGCGGGCGTTGCGTTCGATGGTGGCGAGATGGCGGTGGACGTCGGCGGGAAGATCCCGGTGCAAGAGAAGCTTCGCCCAGCCGAGAATCGCGTTCAGCGGGTTTCGGAGCTCGTGCGAAACGGTCGCGAGAAATTCGTCTTTCGTGCGGTTCGCGGCCTCCGCCTGCTCGCGCGCCCAGCGCTCGCGCTCGAGCAAGACCGAATACTCCTGCTCGAGCGCCTTGGACGCCGAAATGTCGAAGGTGACGCCGAACCACTCGCGCACGGTGCCTTCGGGAGTGAAGAACGGCACGGCGCGCGCCTGCATCCAGACGTACACGCCGTCCTTCCGGCGCAGGCGAAACTCCGCTTCGAACATGCGCCCTTCCCGCATCGCCCTCGGCCACTCGCCGGTGAGTCTCTCGCGCTCCTCCGGATGAATGGGATCCCAGCCTTCTAATCCCCGCCATTCGCTTTCGGTTTGGCCGGTGAACTCGCGCCAGCTCGCCGAGTCGGCGTTCGGATGTCCGGTGGCGTCGGCCGTCCAAATGATCGCATTCGTGGCTTCCACGAACAGGCGGTAGGCCTTGTCCGTGAGATCGCGCGTGACCTTGCCGAAGCCGACGTGCCGACCGGAGCGGTCACGGAGCGCGGTGATGACCACGTTCGCCCAGAATTGAGAGCCGTCCTTGCGCACGCGCCAGCCGTAGTCCTCGAAGCGCCCCTCCTTGAGGGCTACCTCGAGCTCGCGCTCGCAGTGGCCGCTCGCGACGTCCGACGGCCGGTAGAACTTCGAGAAATGCTCGCCGACGATCTCCGCCGATTCGTAACCCTTGATGCGTTGAGCACCGAGACTCCACGTCTTGACCCTGCCCTCGGGGTCGAGGAGGAGTATCGCGTAGTCGGTGACACTCTCGACGAGCAGCCGAAAATGGTCGTCGTGTCCGGCGATCGGCTCAGAAGACGGGTCGGGAAGCACCACTCACTTCGTATTGTAGCGAAGGATGGGTCACGAGGATGCGTGCGGCAAAACGCCTCGGCAGTGGGGCACACTGTCCAGGTCGCTGCCGTTTGAGCGGGTCTCGCAGCGGAATGGATTTTGCTCTCTACGTAGGAGAGCACGCAGATGGCCATGCCGAAGAACGACGAATCGAGCCGAACGGATACGACCCGTACCGGAACCAACCGCCGGTGGCTCGCAGCGCTGCGGGGAAAAACCCTGCGTTTCACGTTCGAAGAGGGGCCGACGGCAGGCACGTCGTACGATCACACCTTCAGCGCGGAGGGAACGGTCACGTGGCAAGATCCCGCGGCGGCCAAGGCTGCGAAGAGCGAAGACGAAGGCTCGACGAAGGAGCCGGCGACCAAGTACGGCTCGTTTCAGGTGACCGACGACGTGTACGTCGTCTCGTATCTCTCGAAATCCGGCTACACGCTCACCGTCGCGCTGAACTTCGAGACCGACGAGCTCTTCGGCTTCGCGTCGAACGACGAGCACTGGTATCCCGTGCGCGGGATCTTCGAAGTTCTCGAGTGACGACGCTCGGTGCTCAGCGCGCTCGCAGCGCGGCCCAAGCGAGGGCGGCCCAGCCAACCAAAAAGCAGACGCCGCCGACCGGGGTGAGCGGACCGAGCGCTCGCAGCCCTGTCAGTACCATCGCGTAGAGGCTCCCGGAAAAGAGCGCGATACCGGCCACGAAGGCAGAACCCGCGATCGAAAGCGGAGCCGCGGGCACGCGCCCCGCGAGCAGCGCGACGAGACCGAGCGCGAGCGCGTGGAAGAGGTGGAAGTGCGCCGCCGTGCGCCACCAATCGAGCCGCTGAGCGCCGTCGACGAGCGGCGCCAGGCGCTGGCGCAAGCCGTGCGCACCGAACGCCCCGAGCGCCACCGCGAGAAACCCGTTCACCGCCGAGAGCGCGAGGAAAATGCGAAACATGGGCGCCCATTGTCACGACCCCCGAGGCCTTCTGCAATGGGGCGAATGGCCTTGCGGACGCACCGGAACGGCGCCATGGCTCGGTTGTGAGCATCGAGCTCGTCATTCCGGCACGCTCGCGCGATCTGGGCACCGTCGCCGTGCGCCGCGTCCTGCCGTTCGCCCATCGCCGCCTCGTCGGTCCGTTCATCTTCTTCGATCATTTCGGGCCCGTCGTGAGGACGCCCGAGAAAAACTTCGGCGTGCGGCCCCACCCGCACATCGGGCTCGCGACGGTGACCTACCTGTTCGCCGGCGAGATCCTCCATCGCGACAGCCTCGGATCCGTGCAACGCATCCGCCCCGGCGACGTGAACTGGATGATCGCGGGTCGCGGCATCGTGCACTCCGAACGCACCCCGCCCGAGCTTCGCGGCTCGACGGGACTTTCCCACGGCATCCAGAGTTGGGTAGCGCTGCCAATCGAAGAGGAAGAGCGCGCCCCCGCCTTCGAGCACCATCCCGGGGCGACGATTCCCAAGACGACGCGCGACGGCGTCGAGCTCACCGTCGTAGCCGGCAGCGCGTACGGTCTCACGGCGCCCGTCACGACGCTCTCGCCGACTTTGTACGTTCACGCGGAGCTCGAAGCGGGCTCGACGCTCGACGTCGACGACACGCACGACGAACGGGCGGCGTACGTCGTGCTCGGCTCCGTTACTTGCGACGACAAGCCGTTCTCCCCCGGCGACATGCTCGTCTTCACACGTGGCGCCGAGGCAAAGCTCACGACGAGCGAAAAAGCGACGGTCATGCTCGTCGGGGGCGCGACGCTCTCGGGAGCGCGGCACATCGAGTGGAATTTCGTCTCGAGCTCGAAAGAGCGCCTGGAACGCGCCAAGGACGACTGGCGAGAGCGCCGCTTTCCCTCCATTCCGGGCGACGACGAGGAGTTCATTCCGCTTCCAGGCGGTTGAGTCCGCGCGCCGCCCGCGGCCGGAAGCAGTCGATGCGGGCAGTCGAAGATCATCAATCGGGCAGACTCGGCGCGATCGAGCGCGCGTAAGTGTTCGATTGTTCGTGAGCGACGGGGATTGTTGCCACGCTTCGTGTCGGGCCCGTGCGCTCCTCGATTTGCGTGGCCACAATTCGTGTGAGGAGGCTCACATGGGACATGCACTCGTCGATCGATACGGGACGCCCGAAGAGGTAATTGCCGTCCTGAACCGCCGCCGGCACCTGAAGGCCGTCGGGGTGCTCGTCGGCATCGTCGCCGCCGTCGGTATCCTGATCGCGGCCGCCGCCGCGATGTACTCCGAAGAGCCGACCGGCGCCAAGCCGATTCCCGAGGCTCCGCGCTAGCTCCGTTCTCTCGAAACCGACTCAGGCAATTTCGCTGAGCGGCCCCGTCGTCAGCGCGGCGCTCGGCTGCGTTCCGAACGTGTTCACGTTCTGGCCGAAGGCCTGGGCGATGGAGACGAGAAGATGGTTGTTCGTCTTCTGCGCCTTCTGGTCGTCGTTGCACCATTCGCTCGTGGGCGGGCAGTCGGCCTGCAGCCGGACGCGCCGGCCCATGCGGAACTTGCCGCCGGCACCGCCGGCGAGCACCGTCGGGACGTTGCGCGTGCTGTGGCCCGCAGGGTTGCCCATGTCGCTCGACACGTAGATGAGGGTGCTGTCGAGAGCGCCGAGCTGGTCGAGCTTCTGCATGAGACGCGCGACCTTCGAGTAGGCGTACTTGTTGAAGCTCGCGAGCGGAAGCCAGCTCGAGGGACTGCCGCCCGAGGTGTGGCCGTCGTTGCCGATCGTCGACGCCGAATAGGTATGCGCGACGCTGCCGTGGTTGTCTGCGGGTAGCCCGAGCGGATTGCCCATGTACGACAGGTCGTTCATGAGCAGCGTCGCGAAGCGCGTAATGTCGCAGGCGAGCGCCTGGGCGAGGACGTCGATGTGCGCGTTGGTGATGGCGTCGAAGTACTGCTCGCCGCCGTTGTACTGCTTGAGCTTCGGAAAGCGCGACGCGTCGGGGCGCTCCGAGAGCATGCACACGGCGCCGGGCGGCGTCGTCGGATCCTCGAACTGCTTCTCGATTTCACGAAGCGATTCGATGTGCTGCTCGAGCTTCTGCTGCTCGGGGGGCGCCAGCCGTCCGTGCAGTCGATTCACGTCCGCGAGCAGGAAGTCGACCACGGAGCGACCGTTCCTCCGGCGTCGTTCGGCCGCGGCCCTCGCCTCCGGGTCGTCGGTGACTGCGAAGCCCGCGAACAGCTGCTGGTAGGCCTGCACCGGATCGATGATCTTCGGCAGCGGAGCGCCGCCCGCGCCGTACGAGAGCGTGACACCGGGATCCATCGCGTCGTTGCCGACGCCGAGCGCGATGCTCGAGATACGCGTCTCGCGTCCGAGGCCCTTCTCGACGGCGAGGAACTGGTCGAGGGAGCTGTTCGCGGGCTTTCGGTCGCTCGAGATGCGGCTGCCCGTGAGGATCGTACCCGCCGAATCGTGCCCGTTCGCGGCCGACAAGAGATCGATGCCGTCGACGATCAGGATCTTGTCTTTGAAGCTCTTGCCGTAGGTGGCGGCGTCGTCGAACGGCTGGAGGGAGCAGTTCGTGTACGTGATGTCGAAGGACGTTTCCGTGTCCGTACCCGTGCAGGCGCTCTGCGGCATGGACGGGAGGTTCATGGATCCTCGGCAGCCCATGTTCCAGTACTCCGCCGCGATCCCGTGCGGGTGGTAGATCGTGACGAACTTCAGTGGGAGCGCCGTGCCCGCCGCTTCCGCGGCCGAGTTTTCGAGCAGCTTGAAGAACGGCAGCGCCGCGGCTCCCGCGCCCACGGCGCGCAAGAAGGCTCGACGACTGCGCTCGCTGGACGTGCTCACTGGGCCCTCCGGTAGGCGAAGATGGGACTGCGGATGTAGGCGAGGATCGAGCTCGCGATGTTGCCGGCTTCGGCGTTCGCGTCCGTACGCCAGGCCGAGACGTACGACTCTCGACTCGGCTTCACGGCGACGACGCTGGTCGCGCTCATGGCATTGAACAGGTGCTCGGCGAAGCAGGCTCGCACCGCGGCGCTCCGCGACATCGCGAGCGCGAGCTCGTCGGAGTTCGCGTACGGGCCGTCGAAGTCGAGCCCGAGCTCGACCGTCGTCTGCGTGTTCACGGGGTGTCCGTTCTCCATTCCGCCGCGGCTCGCCCCCATGCCGTCGAAGTTCTCGAACGTGAAGCCGATGCCGTCGATGCTGGCGTGGCACCCCGCGCAGCGGTCGTCGGCGACGTGCTGGCCGAAACGATCCCGCGTCGTGAGGTTCGGATCCGGAGGAGGAGGAACGACGTCGATGTTGAGGTCCGTGGGCGAGCCCGGATCCGCGCACGCGAGGCGGCGCATGACCGCGACCCCCCGGAACACCGGGGCGCTCTCGGAAGCGTGTGCGTACACGGAGAGAAACGCCGGCTGATTGAGGATGCCGCGACGACCCGTTCCCGCGAGCGAAAGGCGCTCCGAGCCGCCGCCGGCAAGACCGTAAAAACCGCTCGCGAGCGCCGGTGACGCGATCGTCCAATCGGCGCCGAGGAGCTCCCCGACGGTGCCGGTCGAGCCGGAAATCACCTCGTTGACGAAGGCGTCCACCTCGGCAGCCATGTGGGGGCGCAGGGTTTCGAAGGTCTCGTACACGTTCGAGTCCTTCGCGGTCTCGGCGATGCGATCGATACCGAGCCACTCGCGCACGATGCGCAGCATCGTGAATCGAGCCGGGTCACCCGTGCCCATGAGGCGCCAGGCCTGCGCTTCGCGCCCCTCTGGAGTGGCGAGCGCGCCGTCGGCGGCGGCTTGCAAGAGTTCGGCGTCCGGCGGCTGGCCGACGACGAGAAACGAGAGCGAGCTCGCGAGCTCGTGCGGCGCGAGCATGATGGGATCCAGCACCGTGCCGTCGCCGATTTCGGTCTCGTAGAGGAAGCCCGCGGACTGGAGCAGCGCTTCGATCACGAGCCCGATGCCGTCCGCGTACGTCGCGCCGTCGGCGCCGACGCGATACACCGCGACGAGGCCGTCGACCTCTTCCGTGGTGAGCTGGCGGCGGTAAGCCTTCGCGCCGAACGACTCGATGAAGGTTCGAGCGCACGCTTCCGTCCCCGGCGTGTCGGCGCAAGGAGCAAGCTCGCCGGCGCGAGGTTTCGCGCCCTCGCCGAGCGCGGCAGCCGCGGCGGCGACCTGCTTCGCGAACACGGGATCGACGCGCTGGGCGTCGTTACGCGTGAAGCCGTCCTGCCGCGCGTCGGGCGGGAAAATCGTGCCGCTGGGAAGGGCTGCGCCGAGCAGCGCCCGCACCGACGCTTCGAACTCCGCGTTCGTGAGACGGCGCACCCCCGCGGGCAGGAGCGACGGGGGCGTCGTTCCCGGCGGCAGGTCGACGCCGCCTCCGACGTTCCCGACGCCTGCGTTGCCGCTCGACCCGCTGGCGCCGCCCGTGCCGCTACCGCCGTTGCTCGAACCCGAGCTACCCGCGCTGCTGCCCGCCGTTCCGCCGTTGCCGTTGCCCCCGCTGTCGCCGTCGCCGTCGCCGTCGGCGCCGCCGCCCGCCGACGAGCAAGCGAGCGCTGCGAGCGTCGCGACGAGCGCGGGAACGGCGTGGAAGCTTCGAAGGGTCATGATGGGCAGAGCTCGGCTGAATGCTCGGTGCTCGCGGCGTGTACAGGCTCCCCCACGGAACGTTCGACGCTGCGCTTGTTCTCGGAGACGGACCTAAGCGGATCCGGGTGTCGCAATTCTACATAGTCTCATGAGAACTCTTGTCTCGCCAAGATGATCCGCCAGTCATCGTCGTAACGAAAAGGATCGGAAATGGGCGACGGTGTAGGTTCGTTCGGCACAACGCGCCGGCAGCGTTTGACCGAATGCATCGCGCGTTTGAACAAAACGTTTTTGGACGCGAGTCACGTTTCGGGGCGCGTTTCGAGTTTCACCGGCAGCGTTCGTATGCAGTGTCGCGGCAGAATTGCGCGCGGCACGGGGAAATCCGAGCGGAGCGTGCTATCGAGCGGCCTCGTGCGCATCGCCTTCATCGCCTGCTCCTCGTACTCGCAGTGCCAAAAACTCAGCGAGCTTTCGAGCGCCGAAGCCGACGTCGATCTGCTCGGGCAGCGGCTCTCCGAACCCGACGCCGGGTTCGTCGTGCACTCGTTTCGTGCGGAGCGCGGCCTTCCGGAGGCGGTCGATCAGGTGCTCGCCGAAGTGAGCGAGCCGATCGACGAGCTCTTGTTCTACTTCTCCGGCTACGCCGTCTTGAACGACGAGCGCGGCCCGGCGCTCTTGCTCGACGGCGAACGTCTGAGCGCTTTCTCGCTCAAACGACTGCGCCGTGTCCTCGCGGAGCGCGCCCGCTCATCGCTCGCGGTGCTCGATACCGTTCCCGCGTTCGACGGTCAGACGAGCCCGACGGACGCGGTTCGCACGTTGGCCTCGGCGCTCGCCGATCCGAGCTCCGGCGTGCACCTCCTCGCTGCAAGCCGCCCGGAGAGCGGAGCCTACGGGCGCTCGCCGTTCTCGAGTCTGTTCGAGCTCGTGCTCGACTGGCAGTCGGTGAGCGGCACGCCGGTGCGCGTCGACGGCCTGTACGCCGCGATGCAAGCCGAAGAAGCGCTCTTCGCCGAGGTCCCCGCGGCGGAGTACTTCCCGGGGGCGTCTCCGTTCGAGCTCCTTCGCCCCTTCGTGCCGCAGTGGAGTGAGCCACCGCCTCCGGTCGCCGAGCCGCGAGCCCCGGAACCCGTGCTCGCGCCGCCTCCGGCTCCGTCGCTCGAGGCTCTCATGCCTCCCGACCCCGACGAAGCAACGCCCGTAGCGGTTCCGGTCAAAAAGTCGCTCCCTCCGCCGCTCCCGAAGAGCAAGCCGTCGGCTCCACCGCCACCGCCGGAGGCGGCTCCACCGCCGGAGCTGCCAGCGCCGGAGCTGGCTCCACCGCCGGAGCCGCCTCCTCCGCTTCCGCCCACCGCGCCCGTCGCCGCGCCGGCACCCGCTCTGCCCGTGCCTCCGCCGCCCCCGTCGCGCGCTCCGGCGCCGACGGTCCCCTCGCTACCCGAGCCGCCGTCCATGCCGGCAACGCCCGAAGCGATGCGGGCGATCGCGCTCGAGCGCCTCACCGAGTGTTTGGCGGACGGCCGGCACGCCGACGCGCTCGGCCATGCCCGAGCCGCGCTGAGACTCGCAGCACGCGACACGAACACGTACCGCACGCTCCATTTGATCTTCGAGAAGCTCGGACGCCCGGACGGCGCTTGGAACGTCGCCTGCGTGCTCGACGCCTTCGGCGCCGCCGACGTGAACGAGTCGCTGCTCGCTAGCTTGCATCGCCCCGAGGGGCTGCTCGCCGCGAAGAACATTCTCGACGACTACGAGTGGAAGAAGCGGCAACTCTATCCGGAGCGCGATCCGGCCTTCGATGCGCTGTTCCACGCGCTCGGTGCGGCGACCGTCGAGGTCGGCGCCGAAACTGCCCAGCGTAAACGCAGGCTCCCCGCGCTCGATGCCGCCGCGGAGCAAGATCCGGCGAAGAGCACGACGACGCTCGCGCGCACGCTCGTTTGGTCGGCCCGCCTGCTCGGCATGCCGACGCCGAAGCTCTTCGTCGTCGAAGGCGCCACCCCCGAGCTCACCATCGCGCCGACGGTGGAGCCCACGGTGCTCGCGAGCAAGGCGCTCGGCTCGGGGCTCGGCTTGCCCGACCTCGCGTTCCTGTGGGCGCGCCGTCTCGTCGGATTTCGTCCCGAGCACCGCATCGTCACGTTCCTCACGAATGCGGCCGAACTCGAGGATTTCGTGCGCGGTGCGCAGGTGTTCGGGTCCGGCAACGAACGCGCGTTCAAACGTCTCGAGGGCGACACGAAGCTCTTCGCGCGCGGGCTCAAGCGCCATCTGCGCGGCGTAGCGCGCGGTCCGCTCGAGGAAGCCGCGAAGAGCATCGCGCTCGAGTCGATCCCCGCGGCGGTCGCGGCCTACCGGCGCTCGATCGACCTTGCGGCGGCGCGCGCGGGCCTCCTCGCGTGCGGCGATCTTTCGCTCGCCCTGCGCATGACCGAGCGCTTCCCGCAGCACTGCGCGTTCTCGCCCGACGAGCAGGCGGCCGATCTCTGTGTGTTCGCGGTGAGCGACGAGTACGCGGCGCTTCGCGAGCGGCTCGGCGTAGCGGTCAAGTAGGCCGAGCCCTCGCGCTCCGGCTCCGCGAAAAGCGAACGGCCCGGATACCCGTCCCGGGCCGTTCGTCCGCGCCGTCGCTGCGCGGTTACTTTCCGAGATCGGCC
>DASUTR010000979.1:0-2482 GCA_036374535.1 Polyangiaceae bacterium | reverse complement strand
CGTCACCTCGGTGTCGGTCAGCGGTCGGCGGAACGCGCGCAATCCGAACGACGCAACGAACGCTCGCGCGCGGCCGGGGGCGTCCGCCGGTGCGTCTGCAGGAACGAGCCGCGCGAGGGCGGCAGCATCGGCGGTCACCCTGTCGGCAAGTTTCTCCGACGCATCGAACAGCTGGCGGCGCAGCTGCTCCGTGACGTACAGAGCGTCGGCCTCGTTGTCGAAACCGACCAGCGCGTCGCCGGTGACGTCGCTCTCCACGTCGGAGATGTCCGGCAGCTTCAACAGATCACGAACGGTGTTCGACCACTGCTGCCGGCTCAGTCGTGCAAGCCGCGGCGTCGCCACGAGCACCGGAGTCGGGGGGTTCGCAGGGATGGTGTAGCGGTCGTCCCCTCCCAGGCCTCCACCGCCGCCCTGACTACTGCCACCCTGGTTACCACCACCTTGCGCGCTGCCCGAAACACCTGTCGTGCCGCCGGAGCCACTGTTTCCGGACGACGTGCCGCCGTTCGCGCCGGAGTCCTCGGGACCGCCGACGGTGCTCGTACACCCGACTGCGAATGTCAGCAGGGTACCGAGCGACGCCGCGGCCACAATGCGTGCGGGCAATGGGCTGGACGTCCTTATCGGTTCGAGCGTCAGCTTCACGGGATTCCTCCTGGGCACTCTGTCTTTGGTGGACATTCTCAACACAGCCAAGCTGTACTTCTTCAGGGTGAGCCGTATTTGGCGTGTCCGGCACACACGGCTCCGTCGAGATTGTCCGCAGCCGTCTCGAATTGTCATGCTTTGTTGGATCCGTCGGCAGCCGCATCTTCCGTCGATAGAAGAAAGAGACGCGACGGGTCGTTTTAGATTAGACCATGCTTCGCACTCGCCGCCCCCGGGGCGGTCGATGCGCAAAGCCTGATCGCGGCGAGCCCCTCGAGTAGCAGCAGGGAAAGGCAGTCCAACGCGCCCGCCGTTACGAGAGAAACGGCGGGCGCCGCCCCGGCAATGGGTCACGGCATGTTCCCGCTCGGCGGCGACCGTTGCGCGTCACGCGCGAACGGTCCGCCGCCCACGAGAAGTGATCGCGGAGACTCCGAAATCACGCCGCTTCGGCCGAGATCAGGGGACCGTGGAACAGCCCGTCTGGGTTCCGAAGGTGTTGCCAGAGAAGCTCATCGAGCTGCCGTTCCGGCGGTAGCAGTCGGGGCTTCCCGCCGCGATTCTGCCGCTGCCCGAGACGTTGTTGTTCGTCACCGTTCCGTGCAGTGAATCGCGCAGGTAGATACCATAGCGGCCCGCGTCCCGGACGGTGTTCCCGTCGACGTTGAAGTGATCGATTCGTTCGAGCTGAATGCCGTCACGCGCCGTCTCGATGGCCTCGCCGCCGGCTTCGAAGCCGTCGATGTAGTTGCTGTAGACGTTCGCGTATTGGCCGTCGTCGAACTCGATGGCGTGATCTCCGTTCTCTTGCATGTGGTTGCTCTGGATGAGCGCACCCCAAAACTGGTCGCCGTCAATCCCGTCGACCCCGTTCCACCACACCCAGGTGGTGCGAAGGTTCATGCCTCCCTGGAAGAAACGCACGCCGACGTCGTCGTTCCACGAGATGTCGTTCCCGAAATTGTTGAATTCGTAGCTTGCCGTCGTGTGAAGGCCATCGTCGTTGTTGAACAGCTGATTGTTGTAAATCCATACGTCGGCGCCGCTGTACGAGACGGTGATGCCGTGGACGAAGTTCTCGATGCGGCAATTCTTGATGTCGATGATCCACTCGTCGAAGCTCGGCTCGATCATGACGCCGCACTGGAACGTGCCGGCGTCGTCGTCCCAGCAGACGGCCGGCTGATTGGAGTTGTAGATCGCGTGCCCCGCACAATCGAGGTACCCGTCGCCGCTCATGACGATGGTGCCGTAGTGATCTTCGGTCATCACCATGTTGAACACGTGCATCACTCCGCTCGTCGCCGCCGCGGGCTGCGCAACGAGAACCGAGGCCCCGAGGAGCGCCGCGGCGCACCAGCGCTTCGAACCGACGACACGATTGATGGAGTTCATCGCGCGACTCCTTTCGCCGCGAGCACTGCGCGGGCTCGTTCCGATGGTTCGCCCGACCGAGCGAGCCTGCCGAGTCGCGCCTCGCGCGCTGCGGCGTAGCGCTCGTAGCCGCTTTCTCCGAGAGTATTTCGAAGCTTCGTGCGAAGTTCTTGCGGATTCGCATCACGCAGGAGCGCCGCGAGCTCGGTGTCGCCCTGTCGAGCGCGTCGCGAGAGCTCGGCGACGCCGGCGCCTGGATGTTGCCGCCGATAGTCCGCGAGCTTCATCCGCGCGTCGAGCTCGAGCGCGAGCGCGTCGAGCACGTGGGCTCGTTCGTCGCCTTCGAGACCGAGGGCATCGACGAGGCGCACGTGCTCCGCGGTTTTGCGCTCGATCGTCAGCGCGCGCGACTCGCGATAGCGCGCTTCCTGAAGGTCCACGGGCGACGCCGCTCGTG
>DASUTR010000978.1:0-13501 GCA_036374535.1 Polyangiaceae bacterium | reverse complement strand
AGTGAGGGGGCTCGTCGCGACGCTCGTGCTGGCGCAGGCTTGCGGCTGCGCGCCGTTGACCTTCTCCGACCCCGGCGCTGTCGATTTTTCGCGTTATCGCAGCGCGTGGGTCACCGGCGACGGCGCGGATTACCTGGCCGCCGAGCTCGCGGAGATCTCGGGGTTCGAATCCGTCACGACCGAGCCCGGGGCGGACGTGGATCTCGTCATCGAAGTTTCGGTCGCCGTCGAAGAAGAGCAGACGTGCGAGTGCGAGTGCGAGTGCGAGTGTGACGATGATTGCAGCGAAAGCTGCACCTGCACGTCGGAGTTCGATGCGACGGCCGCGTTCGTCGCGCGCACGCCCGCCGGCGAGACCGTGGACATGGGAACGGAGAGTGACACGAGCGCTACGGAGCTCGAAGCCTTCGAGGACGTCCTCGACGAGGTGGCGCTCCACTACATTCGCGCTTACCGCCTGTAGAGTGCCGGCATGCGGCGCTCAGCGCTAATTGTGTGGCGCAACTTGCGCCAACGGGTTGCGACCGCGGGGAAGGCCTGCTTCCCTCCTTTGGGGATTCGTCGAAAGGAGCACTTCCATCAGCGGTAGACCTCTCGAGCGCACCGAATTTCGCGGCACGCATCGCTACGAGCTCCGCTCGTTGCTCGGCGTGGGGGCGATGGGCGTCGTCTACGAAGCGTTCGATCGCGAGCTTGGCACTCGCGTGGCGCTGAAGTGTCTGCCGAGCACGAGTCCGCAGGCGTTTCTGAGGTTCAAGCGCGAGTTCCGCGCGCTTCAGGATTTGCACCACGAGAACCTCGTGCGGCTGGGCGAGCTCGTCTACGCGTCCGAGCAGCTTTTTTTCACGATGGAGCTCGTCGAGGGGTCCGACATCGTCGCGTATTGCTGGCGCGAAGAAACGCGCGCGAGCGTCGGGACGTCGCCCGTAGAAGCCGGCGATATCACCCTCGACGGCCGATTCGACGCGGTCCCCTCGCGGCGCACGAGCACGCGGCTTTCACCGCCGGGGGCGCCCGACATGGAGAGAGTTCGCCGTACGTTCGCAGCGCTCGTACGCGGCCTCATGGCGCTTCACGCGGCCGAGCAAGTCCACCGTGACGTGAAGCCGAGCAACGTCCTCGTGACGCGCGCCGGGCGCGTGGTCTTGCTCGATTTCGGCGTCGCGACGGCTGAATCGAGCGCGACGCCCGCTCAGGCGGACGCCCGCCCCGTCGGAACCGTGGAGTACATGGCGCCCGAGCAGTCGTCCTCGGGGCGGACGGGACGGGCGGCTGACTACTACAGCGTGGGCGCGATGCTGTTCGAGGCTCTGACGGGGCGTTTGCCTTTCGAAGGGTCGTCCGCCGAGGTGCTCGAAAAGAAACGGCATCGAACGGCGCCGCGCGCGCGGGACCTCTCGCCAGCCGTGCCCGAGGCGCTCGACGCGCTGTGCGCGCGATTGCTCGACATCGATCCAGAGCGGCGGCCGTCGGGCACGGCGATCCTCGCGGCGCTCGAGGCGACGGTCCCGAGCGCCGAGCAACCTCGCCGCGCGTCGCGCTCGCTCTTCGTCGGGCGGCGGCGCGAGCTCGACGCGCTCCGTCGCTGGCTCTCCGAAGCTCGACCGAGCAAGCCCAGCGTGATCCACGTCGAGGGTGAATCGGGAACCGGCAAGACGACGCTCGTGCGCCATTTTCTCGACGGTCTGCTCGAGGAGCCGGAGACGCTCGTGCTTCGAGGTCGCTGCTCCGAGCGCGAATACGTGCCCTACAAGGCACTCGACGGCGTCGTCGACGGTTTGGCGGAGTTCGTGGCGTCCACCGATTTCGCTCCCGTCGTCGCCACCCTCGAGCGTCACTTGCCCGAGCTCGTGCGCACCTTTCCGGTCCTCGGAAAAATCCGAGGCGAGGAGCGCGCGGACTCGCCGCCGAGCACGAGCGATCCGTACGTGCGCCGATTGTCTTTGTTCGATGCGTTCCGTTCGCTCTTGGCGAGCGTGTGCGCTCACCGGCGAGTGATTCTGGCGCTCGACGACATGCAATGGGCCGACGCGGACAGTCTGGCGCTGCTCTCGGCCGTGCTCCGTCCGCCCCTCGACGTTTCGTTGCCGCTCGTCGTCGTGAGCAGGCCGTACTGGGCGGGCCGGAGCTTCGTGCGTGCGTTCGGCGGTGAAACGCTCGAGGTCGACAAGCTCGCGCAAGAGGAAGCGGCCACGCTCGCGAGCGGGCTCCTCGTCGCCTCGGGATGTGACGAGCCGAGCGCCGGGGAGCTGGCCGCGCGCATCGCCTGCGAAGCGGACGGACACCCCATGTTCATCGACGAGCTCGCGCAGCGCGCCGCGCGAGAAGGGGGCAGCATCGCCGAACCGATCACGCTCGATGCGGCGCTTTGGGCGCGCGTCGAGAGGCTCGATTCGCTCGCGCAAAACCTCGTCAAGTTGGTCGCGGTCGCGGGAAACCCGCTGCGCGTCGGGACGCTCGCGCGTGCCGCCGCGCGCGACAATCACCACGATTTCCCGACGCTCGCCGAGCTCCAGGTGCTGCGCAAGCAGCACCTCTTGCGTTTCGACGGCACGGAGGCAGCGAGCCGAGTCGAGCCGTACCACGATCGCGTCGCGGTCGCCGTTCGAGCACGCTTGTCCGGGGGCGAGCAGCGCGACCTGCATGCGACGCTCGCCGCCGCGCTCGAAGCGTCGCCCGACAGGGATCCCGCCGAGCTCGCCGTGCACTGGCTCGGCGCGGGAGAGCCTGCGCGCGCCGCGGACTATGCCGTGAGCGCCGCGGCGAACGCCGAGGCGGCGCTCGCCTTCGAGCGTGCCGGGCGGCTCTACCAAATGGCGCTCGAATGTGGACCCCATCGCCCCGACGCCCCCGCGCTCTACGAAAGGATGGGCGACGCACTCGCCAATGCGGGTCTCGGTAGCGCAGCCGCGCGCGCCTATCTCGCAGCGACCGGCCACGACGAGCTCCGCACGCTCGACCTCGAGCGGCGCGCCGCCGACCAGCTGTTTCGATCAGGACACATCGACGAGGCCGAGCCGCTCATCCAGCGCGTCCTGTTTCGCATGGGCGTCAGCGTCCCCCGCTCGTCGTTCTGGAGCTTGGTCGCGCTCATCGTGAGTCGCGCGCGCCTCTGGTTCACGCGTCTCGAACGGCTTCCGTCGGCGCGCGCGTCAGTCGACGAGCGGGAAGTCGCTTTGCTGAACGCTTGCTGGTCGGTCGGCGTCGGGCTTTCGATGGTGAACAACATCCGGGGCGCGTGCCTGCAGAGCAGGTACCTGATTCTCGCGCACCGTCTCGGGCAGCCGTTGCCGCTGCTCAAAGGTCTCGCGTCGGAGGCGGGTTACGTCGCCGTGACCGGACAGGGGGCGCGCAAGCGTTCGGAGGCCCTGATTCGACGAGCCGAGCTGCTCGCGGAGCGCATCGGCGAGAGCTACGCGACGGGTTTCGTCACGCTGGCGAAAGCGATCTCCGCGTTCCTGATGGGCGACTGGGCGGCGTCGCAGAGTTTCGCACGCGCGTCGCAGGCGGTGTTCGAGACACGGCCCGCGGGCGCGATGTGGGAGCTCGCGAGCGCTCGGACGTTCGAGCTCTGGTCGAGCTTCTATCTCGGGGACTTCGAGCGAATTCGCGCTCGCATCGGCGACTTCATTCAGCAGGCAGAAACGCGCGGCGATCGCTATGCCGCGACCCTTCACCGCTCCGGTCTCGTCGTCATGGCTTGGCTCGCCGCCGATGAAGTCGCCGTCGCGAGGCAACACGTCCTCGAGGCCGAGGCCGGCTGGTCACGCGCCGCGTTCGACTTCCAGCGCTACCTCATCACGCTCGGAAATTGTCTCATCGATCTCTACGAGGGCTCGCCGCAACTCGCCCATCGGCGCCTCACCGAGATCTGGTCGGGGCTCACGCGCTCGCTCTATCTCCGCATCCAGAACTTGCGCTTCGAGGCGTTGTACGTGCGCGGAGCGAGCGCGATTGGCGCCGCCACGCAGGCCCCGAACGGCGAAGCGCTGCTGCGCGACGCCGAACGCTGCGCGCGACGGATTCTGCGCGAACGGGTCGGTTGGGCCGACGCGCTCGCCACCCTGCTCTCGGCGGGCATCGCCGACGTGCGCGGTGACCGGATGTCCGCGCTCGACATGTGGCGCGCCGCCGCGGAAAAGGCGCGAGCGCACGGCATGGAGCTCTTCGCCGACGCGGCCGAATTCCGCGCGGCGCTCACCCAGGGCGGCGCCGCGGGAATGCTGGAGCTCGAAGCGGTGCGAAAGCGGCTCGCCGCACGGGCGATCCGCGAGCCCGACCGCATCTGTGCGGCGCTTTCCCCGGGCGTGCCCGTGGCGAAGCTCAGGCTCGTGGAACGGGGGTAGTCTTGCGTGGCCGCGGAATGCCGTAGACGCCGAGCTTGGTAACGAGCGTTCGTCGCGGCATCGCGAGGTGCTCGGCCGCGCGCGTCTGGTTGCCGCTGAACGCCGTGAGCGCGCGAATGATGCGCTCACGCTCCTCGCGTTGCCGCGGCGTGAGCCCGGCGGGCTCGGGGGAGTCGGGCGTTTCCGGCCCCGATGTGGGGACGGATGTCTCGACGTTCGGCCGCAGCGTGCGGCTCGGCTCCAAGATGTCGTCGGGCAGGTCGGCGGGCTCGATGCTCACGCCGTTCGAGCGCAACGTTGCGGACTCGAGCACGCTTCGGAGCTCGCGGATGTTTCCCGGCCACGTGTAGCGCCGCAGGATCTCGAACGCGCCGTCCGAAACGCGCGGCGGCGTGCGCTCGAGCTGGGCGGAGAAGGCCGCGACGAACTCGTCGATCAACGGTTCGAGCTCGCTCGGGCGATCGCGCAGCGGCGGCAGGCAAATGGTCACTCCCGCCAAGCGAAAGAACAGGTCCTCGCGAAACGAACCACGCGCGATCTCCTGCTGGAGATCGCGGTTCGTGGCGCAAACGAAGCGAACGTCGAGCGTCTGCGCTTTGACACCGCCGACACGGGTGAGCTCGCGCGATTCGAGGACGCGCAGGAGCTTGGCCTGCGCGGGGAGCGGGAGCTCGCCGACTTCGTCGAGGAAGACGCTGCCTCCCTGTGCGCTTTCGAGCAGACCTTGCTTCGAGCGCACGGCTCCCGTGAACGCTCCGCGCTCGTGCCCGAAGAGCTCGCTCTCGAACAGCGTCTCGGCGATGGCGGCGCAATTGACGCGGACGAACGGCCCGCGACTGCGCGCGCCCGAATTGTCGTGGACCGCGGCGGCGATGACCTCTTTACCCGAGCCCGTTTCGCCCAGGACGAGCACGCTCAAGCTGCTCGGCGCGACGCGCCGCACCAGGTCGTACACCTCTTGCATCGCCGGATCCCGGACGATCACTCCGTGCTGGACGCTGCTCGTGTCTTTCGGGTGCGCGGTGAACAGCGAATCCCGTGGCGCCGCTTGGACGATGAGAATCGCTTCGCCGATTCGAATCGCGTCGCCGATGCCGACGCGCGCGCGATTGGTCGTGCGCAGCCATTCGTTGCGCACGCGCGTTCCGTTGTGACTGCCGGCGTCCTCGAGCTCGACCGTTTCGCCGATGGTGAGCACGGCATGCAGCCGGGAAGCCGCCGGATCGCGCAGGACGATGTCGCAGCTGTCCGCTCGACCGATGCGCAGCGAGCCCGTCGCCGGCAAATCGTACCGCGCGAGGGCTCCGTGCTCCATCACGACCAGCAAGAGGCCGCGCTTCGGATCGATCGGAGCGTCGCCGTCGTGCGTCGCTCCGACCGTGGCCGCGTCGTTGGGTCTTCCTCTTTCGATGCGTGGACGGGAAATCATCCGACCTCTCCGGCGCAGGAGCAACAAGCGTGCCCCTCCTGGCGCATCGCGGGCCGAGCGTGTTTTGGGCGGGAAAACGCCGAATGATAGGCTCTTGCACGTCGTTGCGCGCGGCCCGTGGCGCTAGTTGCGCCACAGAGTCGCGCAAACTGCGCCAGCGCCGGAGACACAAGCTCGAATTGCGCCACGGCTCGGTTCCACGCGATCGCCGTCAGCGCTTTTCCGAGCAGCGACAGTCCCCACCGAGGCGTCCAATTCGACGAAACGCCGAATACGGTGACTCGGTCGCGCGTCGCGCGCCGAGTCGTCGGCTCACCGTTCTCGAGATTGGCGCAGTTCGAGTCAATCGGCTCGACATGAGCAGCGCGACTCGCCGCGGGCCGCGAGCTCCGGCGCCGAGCGGCGCGACGCGCTCGGGTTGCGCAACGACGTCCACGCGCGCTCGTCGTCGCCGAGCTTTCTCGCGGTGAACTCGCGCCGCGCTCTACGAACGGTGAGTCGCGACGCGCGCGCACTCGAGTGATGGCACGTCGGTTGCTCAATGCGATTGCACGAACTCGCCGGCAACATTCTCGGCGGGAGGAGATTCCAATGAAAAACATGATTCGTACTTCGGCAATGGGTGCAGCAGTGATCGGTTTCCTTTCTTCGACGGCCGCGCACGCGGCGATGAAGACGGATAGCTTGACCGGTCCCAACAGCGGCGACGTGACCATGGTGCAGAGCGCGCTCACGACGACGCCGACCGACGGACGGGCGAACGCGTCGCCGTACGTGTCGTCCAACACGAGCGACTGGTACGGCAACACGCGCTTCGGTGCCGGCTACAGCGCGTATTCGCAAACGAGCGCGTCGCCGGGCGGCGGCTCGTTCGCGTACAACTCCGTCTCGGTAACGGCGCGAGCCCTGAACGACACGAAGACGCCCCTGCAGTCCTACGTGTACGCGTCGACGAACTGGTCCTCGCTCACGTCGAACGTCTACGCCTACATCTATTCGATGGGAAATCTCGTGCGCAACACGAGTCGCGGTGGCGCTCAATTCAACGGGATGACCTATCTCAACTCGCTCAGCACGGATTTCTGGCGCAGCCCCAACGTTGGCTTCGACGTCTACGGCGTCAGCGTTTCCGCGAATGCGAGAGTCTACGGTACCGCGAGCCAGCACCTCTTCGGCAAGGTGTGGAACGACGGTATCAACGCCACGCTCTCTCAGGGCGGCGCGGTCAAGGCCGAGGTCAGCGCGAGCGCGAGCGTGCTCGGCGGCCTGGCCTCGGGCGGAGTCAACTTGAAGGATCTGTCGCTCACGAGCGTGAGCATCCCGCTCACTGCGACGTCGACGTGGTGGGGCTTCACGCCGGCGCCGGGTGCTTGCGTCTCGATGGTCAATCTGGGCGAGCGCTACTCGGTCGCACTTCAGTGGCTGTCTGGTCGAGTCGTGCTCTGGGGCAAACTGTTCTGGGGCGCCGCGAGCAACGAGTACGAGATCGCGAATTGGCCCGGCATCGTCAAGAGCCACGATCTCGCAAACTTTCCCGTTCAGTCGCGGCAGGTCGGCAATACGTGTTTCCCGAACCCCGGAACGGCGCCGGTCGTGACGGGCATCATCATCGGCTGATTTCCTTTCACGGAGAAGAACCCCTTTTTCGGAAAATCTAAAACGCGGGCGGGCGGAAGCTCTCGGGCTTCCGCTCGCTCGCACCAACGAGGCATGCCATGAAACGTCGTCTATTTGCGATTTCTACCGCTTGTTTGCTCACCGCCGGCACGGGCGCCGGAGCCCTTTATTTCGCACGTTCCGCGTCGAAGTTCGGGAACGCGTCGAGCGCGAGTCCTTCGAAGGCTCGAGCCGAGTCCACGCCCGAGGGGAGCGCGCCGATGGCGCCGTTTTCGCGTGCGGGCTGGGAGCCGGGCGTCGGCTACTCGCAAAGCGTCGACCTTCGCATCGGCGTCGGTCCCGGCGACGGGGACGAATCGGCGTCACGGCTGGCGCTTCGGCTCCGGGGAAAGCTCGAAACGCTGGTCTCCGAGGTGCGGGGCAGCGAAGTGCGCGTGCGCTTCCGCCTCGTCGAGCCGAAGCTCGATGCGGGCAAGCACGTCATTCCCGCCGACGTGACGCGCGCGTTCGCGGCGCCGTTCTTCGTGGACTACGACGCGCGCGGAAGGGCGCTCAGGCTTCACGCGACGCCGGGCCTCGATCGTACCGTTTCGGGGATCTTGCGAGAGCTCGTGGCAAGCCTACAGCTTTCCACGCCCGAGCCCGCCACGCGCCGCTGGACCGCCGTCGAAACGGACACGATGGGTGATTACAGCGCGTCTTACCAAGCGTCCGGCACGGCGCGCGTGCTGCGGCAGAAGACGGGGTACGTTCGCGTGGCGGCAAACGCCGACGACGAGGCGAGGCGTCCGCGCCCCGAGATCCTCGCGTATGCCGCCGAGTTTCAGCTCGACGATTGGGGCCGAGTGAAGGCCCTCAAATGCACGAATCGTATGAAGACGACGGCCGGCGATCTCGGCATCGCCTTCGACAGCGCGGCGGAGCTAACGATCGAGACGCTTTCGCGCTCGCGCGACGCGACGGGGCTTCCGCTGTCGATCGCGGGGCTCGTCGCGGTACCGATCGCCAGCGACGGACCCGTGGCACAAGACTCGGCGAGCATGGATCGTGAGCTCGTAGCGGGCACCGACGTGAACACGCTCCTTCGGGACCTAGGCGGCGCCAAGGACGAAGGCGAGACCGCTTCGCGCGTTCGCCATCGACTTTCGGTGTTGTTCCGGCTCGACAAGAAAACGATCCCGGTCGCGCTCTCCAAGCTCGACGCCGCGAACGCGGCGGAGATCCTCGGCGGTTTGGGTGCTGCAGGTACTCCCGAAGCGGAGAAGGCGCTGCGCGACGTGCTGCGCGACGCCCGCAAGACGCCCGCCGAGCGCCTCGCGGCCGTCGACGGCGCCTTCGCGCTCGAGCATCCGTCACCCGACACCGCCGCGGCTCTGGAGGAGTTGACGCGTTCGGACGACCCCGAGCTCAAACAAAACGCTTCGCTCGCGCTGGGCGTCGCCGCGGCGCGGTTGGCCGAGGACGACGCCTCCGCCGCCGAAGGGGTGGTGTCGCGCCTGTCGAGCGACTACGCCTCCGCGAAATCGAGCGACGATCGAATCCGGGTCGTGGGTGCGCTCGGCAACGCGCGCTCGTCGGACGCGCTACCGGCGCTCACTCGAGCGATGGCGTCCGACGATCCCGCCGTGCGCACCGCCGCGGCGGCTGCGCTGAGGTTCGTGCCGGATTCGGCCGCCGACGTGCTGCTCGCCCAGGCGATCACGAGCGACCCGGAGCTCTCGGTCAGAAACGCGGCGCTCATGGCTGCGGGTTATCGCGCGTTCGACCCCCTCGAGCAGGCGCTTCGGACAGCTGCGAGGGATCCCGAAGCGAACCTGCGCGGAGCGCTCGTTTCGACGCTCACCCAGATGGCCGCCCACGACAGTCAGGCGCTCGTCCTACTCGACTGGATGGCAACGAACGACCCGAGCAGCGAGGTGCGCGCGAAAGCTCAATCCGCTCTAGCGCGGACGTAGAAGGACCGCCGCGCCGCGCCGTCCACCGAGCGTCATTCGCGGAGCGAGATCGTCTGCGCGCCGTCGTACCCGAGCGAGGCAATCGCCGAGTCGCCGACGACGTCGAGGTCCTGAACCCAACCGCCGAGGTCCACTTCCCGAGCGATGCTCGGTGCCGCCGCGTCGTCGGCGTCGATGACGACGAGCTTGCCCCGGAAACCCGTCGACAGGGCGGCTCGCGTACCGCTCGCGACGACCGGTACCTGCCCCCACGAGTCACCGGCCGAGAGCTCGAGCCGAGCCGCGCGGAACGAGCCCGAGCGAATACCCGAAATCACTACGAGCGGCATCTCCGTTTCCGAGAAGGACGTGTAGTAGCCGTAGTAGCCGCCGTGAGACCCGTAATAGCCGTTGGCGCGACCGACGGCGGCGAACAAGCGATCGTCGCCGAGCGCCGTGGAGGTGATCGCTTCACCGAGCGGCAGCTTCATGCTGTCAACGACGGTGGCGTGATCGCCGGCGAGGTGCACGAGCAAGAGCGTTTGCTCCACGACCGTGCAACGCCCGAGCGTTTCCTCGTCGATCTCCCGGTCGCCGGCCTCGAACGAGTACGAGCCGTAGCGGTCGTAACACGTGGCGTAGGTGACGCCCGAGACGGTGACGCGCCGATAGTCGGTGGTGACGGCGTGCGACGACTCCGCGTCGAAGGCCACGAGCGAGCCGGGGACGTTTACCTTCGGCAGCACCCGCGGGTCGTCGGGGTTCGAGATGTCCACACGGTCGACGTAGAAGCGGACACGGTCGGGATTCGCCGGCGAGCGTTCGTAGTGGCTCGTCGCGATCACGTCGCCGCTCGCGAGCAGGCCCGTGAACCCGAGCGAGCTCGGAAGCGCGACGCTCCTCACGCGCGGTGTTTCCGGATCCGCGAGGTCGACGACCTTGAGCGAGCCGGGCACGGCGCGGGGTCCATCGCTCGACCATTCGAGCGTGCGGTCCGAAAGCACCAGCGTGCTTCCCACGTTCACGATCCCGGCGCCGCTCTGAACGAGCCCGTAGCCGTAGCCATAGCCGTAGCCGTAGTAGTAGTTCGGCTGGAGCCCGAGGCTCACGTTGCCGGCGACTTTCGGCTTGGTCGCGTCGGACACGTCGACCGTGAGCACGCGCACGCTCCGAGCGCTCGTTCCGCGGTTCGGGTCATACTCGTACGTGTCGTAAACGAGGTACGCGTGCGACGCGTTCGAATACACCTCGCCGAGCCAGCTCGAGCTCTGGCAGGTGTTTCGGCTGTCGAGCTCGGGGAGCGTGATCGCGCCGGTGGCGGTCGGTTTGCCGGCGTCGTCGACGTTGGTCACGTCGAGCTCGGCGACGTTGGTCCACCAGTTTTGGCCGACGCGCAGCACCTTGTCCCCGACCGCGGCGGTGTGCGTCACGTACTTCGCGATGGGCAACGCGGCACGCTTGCTCGGCGTGTCGCGATCGGTGATGTCGAAGCTCTCGACCCGCTCGTCGCTCATCGTGATGAGGCGCTGGTCGTGAAGCAGGCCGCGCCGGGCCTGGCCGACCGACGGCGCGACACCCCGGAGCTCGAGCGCGTCGTCGTGCCAATCGATGAGCTGAACGCCGGAAAGGAAGCGGCCCCAATAGCAAGAATCGGCGTCGTCCGTGTTCGACCAGCCGGAGAACGGCACGAGGACGAGGCCCTCGTCGTCGAGAATATTGAAAGCCTTGTGAATTCGATCCTGATCCTCGGCGAGACTTCCCCAGTCGCCTCCGAAGTTCACGCGGTCGAGCATCGCCGGCTTTTCGAGGTCGCTCACGTCGAACAGCGACACGGTGATCGACCCCTCCGCATTTCCCTGATCGAACCCGAGCCCGAGGACGCGGTCGCCGCGCGGCTCCATGTGGTAGACCCAGCCGGGCATCACGAGCTCGCCGACTTGGCGGGGGTTTTGCGGATCGCGGAGGTCGATCGTGAAGAGTGGATCGATCTGTTGGAACGTGATCGCGTAGGCACGGGTTCCGTCGAAGCGCACGCTCTGCAACCGTTCGGGCTGCGGCAGCGTCATCGTCGCGCGGCCGAGCGGCGTGACGGTTTGGGCGGACTCGATGCGGAAAATCTGGATTTCGGGCGCCCGGTCCACGCGCCAGGCGAAGGGTTGGCTGATGACGCGGAGCACGCCATCGTGCTCGTCCATCTGCCAGCGGCTGTCGATTTGACCCGAAGCCTGCACCTCGGCGCCGGGCACCATGTCTCCGCCGGGATCCGAGATGTCGACGACCTGAATCGTCGAGCCGGTCGGCTCCGAGGAACCCCACGTAGGCCCGGCGATATATAGCCGCTCGTCCGTAGCGGTGAGGCTGCGCTTCCACGAGTATTCCTCGCGCTCCTCGAAGTGGAGCTCGTCCACCTTCCGGATGTCGGTGAGCGTGCTCACGTCGAGCGACATCACGTTCGTGCGCGGCGTCTGGGGGCAGTTCCAGCAGTACCCGTTCTCGAACGCCGCGACGTAGAGGATATCGCCGACGATGCGTGAGTCGGAGATGTCACCGCCCACGGCGAACCGCCCGAGCTCGACGACGTTCGCGGGATCGCGCGCGTCGAGCGTGACGACGTAGCTCGTTTGGAAATACGTAAAGCTTCGCGAGTCGGCGTCGTAAGCGTAGTCGGCAAAGCCGTTGTAAAGCGCGATGACGATTCCTTCGCGCACGTACATCTCGAACGGCCGTGCGACGATCTTGTGCCCGCCGAGCATCGTCAGCCGATCCCGCACGGAGACGTCGATGACGCTCAGGCCGCCGTACTGCGACAGCGCGTAGAGCTTGCCGTCCTCGAGCTTGACGACGTCGGCTTCCTCGATGGCGCGATTCGGATCGCCTTCGCCGCCGGTGTTGCCGCCGCCCGTGCTCGAGCCGCCGCTCGATGAGCCTCCCGTGCCTCCGCTCCCGCCGGTGGCCGAGCCAGCGCCGTCACGGTTCATCCGCCCGGTCGGGTCGTCGGACTCGAAGTTCGTGGTCGATGCGCCGGGGCCGCCGTCGCCGCTCGAGCACGCGGCGAGGAGCGTGGGCAGCACCAGCACGCCGGCCGCGAGCCACGGACGAACTGCACGGGGAATGGGGAGCCGGGTCGAAGGGATAGCCATGGAGAGCCTCCGCCCTCCGGCAGAGCATGCGCCGTGCCGCCGAGGGACGCGCTTCGGAGTGCGAAAAACCCAACAATTTCCGGGGACGGCGCCGGTCGGGTGGCATGGTTTGGCACAGGTCGAGGAAAGGGCGCGACTCGGGCGACGCACCCGTTCGTGCGCGCTCGCGCTGACACCCGTTCGAGGGAGCACCGGTTGCCCTCGCTGCCTCGCTCGTTTACGCGGCCGAGGTGACGGCACCGCGGCTCGAAGCGTTTCGGTTCGTGACGAGCGACAAGGACGGCCAGCGCCTGCAAGGGCGTTACCGCATTCTCGGCCTGTTGGGCGCGGGCAGCACGGCAGACGTGTACCTCGCCGAGGACGAAGCCGGCGGCGGGCTCGTCGCCGTGAAGTGGCTGACGGAGAGCGCCGCGACGAACCGCCAGGTCCGCGCGCGCTTCCTCCTCGGGGCGAACGCTGCGTCTTCCGTCGAGCACCGAGGTGTCCGTCGTGTTTTCTCGATCGAGGATTCGAGCGCCGAGCCTCCGTACGTGGTGATGGAGGCGCTGCCAGGGGCACCGCTCTCCGAGCACCTCGAAAAGATGGGTCCCGTTCCGCAGCCGTTCGCGCTCGCGCTGGCGCGCGAGGTCGCCGCCGGTCTGGTCGCTGCGCACGCCGCCGGCATCGTCCATCGCGATCTCAAACCCGCCAATCTCTTCCTCGTCGAGGCGGACGGCGCTTCGCCGCGCATCAAGCTCATCGACTTCGGCTTCGCAAAAGACACGCGTGCCGATCCGAACGCGGGGCCGAGCAGCGTGAACCTCGTCCTCGGCACCGCTCAATACATGGCGCCCGAGCAGGTCCTCGCCGAGCCCGTCGACGCTCGCACCGACGTCTACGGTTTCGGCGTCGTGCTGTTTCGAGTGCTCACCGGACACCTCCCCTTCGACGTCGAGCAGGGCGTCGACCTGTTCGGGCACCAACTTTTCTCGCCGACGCCGCCCCCGTCGTGGCTCGTCGACGAGCTCGACCCCGCCCTCGAGCACATCGTGCTCC
>DASUTR010000977.1:0-14530 GCA_036374535.1 Polyangiaceae bacterium | reverse complement strand
AGTGAAGCTCTCGGCTAGGGATTTCGCCGGAGTCCACTCCTCGTCGGCGATGACGTGCGAGGCGACGTCCGCGCAGAGTTGAACCGCGAGCATCAGGTTGAAGGACACGATGTCGAGAGTATCGACATCGGCGCTCATTTGCGCGGCGTCGGGTGGGCACTTGGCACGGACGCGGGCCGTGCGCTCGGACAGCTCCGCCAGCTTGGACGCTACGAGGTCCTTGCTGACCACTAGATGCCTCGTTCCGCGACGCGCTTGAGCCACGCGTCTCGCTGCCGCGCATACCACGGACGGTCGAGCTCGAGATCCATCAAGGTATGGGAGCGCCAGGTCGCAAACGTCCCGTGCCTCTTCTCGAAGGCGACGACCCCGTCCTCGATGATCGACTCGAGCAATGGAATGCCCGCGTCCTCGAGCCGCACCACTTGCACGTCACGCTCGAGCTCGCGAGAAAGTGCAGCCGAGATCCCCAACAGATCGGCTGCGTTCCCGAGAACGGCGACGTCGACATCCGACCCCGACGTAGCGGTTCCCCGGGCGGTCGAACCGAAAACGAGACCGAGCTCGACGTCGCCTCGCGGCGTTAGAACGCGCCGTATGGCGGCGAGAACGTCGCGGGACATCCGCGAACACTACCACGAGGCGAAACGCCTTCCACGTCGCCCTGGCGCTCCGTTATTGCGGCGGCTTCGTGAGATCGAGGAAGTTGCCGCTCATCATCATCATGGTGAGCAGGCGCAACGACTGCTGGTAGTACTGCGTGTTGCCGCCCGTACCGGTCGCGCCGTAGGTGAACGCGTCGTTCAAGAGCTGCGGCCAGCCCGCCATGCCCGCGACGCCCGCGGTGCCGATGAACGCCATGTTGCCGAAGTTCGACGTCTTCTGCCCGGTGAGCGAATAGCCGTCGCCGAAGTTCGTGACGGGGAGCTGCGAGTTGAAGAACGCGCCGATCTTGTCGAGGTACGCCTTGGCGCGCGGCTCGCCGTTCCAGCACCAGTCCATGGCGATGCGCCAGGGCATGCGGCACGCGTCGTAGCCGTAGGCGGTCGTGTGCATGTACGTACGCGTCGTGTAGTCCGGCACGAGGCCGTACTGGCCGCTCACGTCGGCGAGGATTTGATAGTTCTTGTTGAGGATGGCGCCCGACCAGTTGCGGTTTCCGCTGACCTCGGCGAACACGCGGAAATACGCCGGAGAAAAGTAGTCGGGATACGTGCGATCGGTGCTGCCCCAGCTGTCGCCGGGGAGCAGCATCCCGTCCGAGCCGATGTTGTGCGTCGACATCGCGAGGATGATCTGCCGCGCCTCGATGAGGTACACGGGGTCTTGCCACTGAATGCTCGCCATGATGAGCGCCCACGCCATGTCGATGTCGGCGTCGGACGCCGAGCCCATGCCGTCCGCTGCAGGCGTGCCCGCGGACGTGATCTTCCAGTGCATCAGGCCGTATTGGTCGAAGTGCGCCTTCGCGTACGTGTAAAGGCCGTCGAATACCGGCTTGTCCATGAAGTAGACGGCGGCGAGCATGCCGTACGCCATGCCTTCCGACACCGTGTCGCCCTGATTCGTCGGGCGCTGCACCCTGAGCCCCGGATTCGCCGTCACGACGAACTGCTGCTTGAAGTAGTTGTACGTCGTCGTTACCGCCTGCGCGGCCATGGCGTGGTTCGTGATTTGACACATGCCCGTCGCCTTCCCTTGCGGGAACGGGCGCGGGCCCATGCCGGGAATGGTGAGCCCGCCGCCGGAGCCGCCCTTGCCCGCGGTTCCGCCCGTAGGGGCCCCGCCACCGGTCGGCGCGGCGCCGCCCGTCGGCATCGCGCCCGAGCCGCCGCTTCCGCCGTTGTCGTCGTCGTCATCCTCCGACTCAGGGGGATTCGCGCTGCACGCGAACAGCGAAACGAACAGGGCGACTGCGGGGATTCCGTAGCTTCTCAAGTCAAGGCTCCTCGGGCGATGCGAAGCCCCCGCGTCTCCGCTTTGGGGGTTTGGAAGTCTACGCCGGCCGACGCCGTTTCGCACGCCGGCTAGCGTCGCTTTTTCACGACTCACGTTCGACGTGCGTCACCGCGGATGGTTTCCGCGCTCAGGCTTCGCACTCTACCTCGACGGTGCTGCCTTTCGGCGCGTAGGGCACGACGTGGCCCTGGATGGGTTTGCCGCCGACTTTGAGCGTGACGTTGCCGCCGCGTCCGTTGTTCTTCACGCGGATCTTGTACGTTGCCCCGCGGCAGCGCCGCTCGACCGTGAACTCGGCGATTTCCTTGCCGAGGCAGGGTCTCACGGAGAGACCATCCCACTCCGGCTTCACGCCGAGCAGGTGTTGCGAAACGGCAACGAAGTTCCAAGCCGCCGTGCCCGTGAGCCAGGCGTTCTTCGCTTCACCGTGCCGAACGGCGTCCCGTCCGGCGATCATCTGCGAGTACACGTACGGCTCCGTCCGGTGGATATCGCTGATGTCCTCGAGGTACGCGGGCGCGATCTTCTTGTAGTACTCGAAGGCTTGTTCCCCGCGCCCGAGCACCGTCTCGGCGATGATGACCCAGGGGTTGTTGTGGCAGAAAATGCCGGCGTTTTCCTTGTATCCGGGCGGATACGACGAGATCTCGCCGAGCTCGACGTGGTACGTCTTGTACGCCGGCTGCTGGAGCACGATGCCGTATTTCGTGTCGAGCCGCTCTTTCACGGAATCGAGCGCCTTCTTCACGTGGCCGCTCTCGAGGCCGATACCGGCCATCGCGCAGTAGCCCTGCGGCTCGATGTAGATCTGACCGTCCTCGCACTCCTTGCTGCCGACCTTGTTGCCGAAAAAGTCGTAGGCGCGGAGGTACCACTCGCCGTCCCAGCCGTGCGCGAGCACGGTCTCGCTCATCTTCGCGATGAGGTCCCGCGCCTTCTTCGCTTCTTCCTTCTCTCCGCGACGCTCGGCGAGCGCGACGTACTCGGGTCCGATGTGCACGAACATGCCGGCGATGAATACGCTCTCCGCCGTCTTGCCCACGCGATTGCCGGTCGTCTGGTAGTTCTCGTCCGGCGTCTCGCTGAAGCAGTTCAGGTTCAGACAATCGTTCCAGTCGGCGCGCCCGATGAGCGGCAAGCCGTGCGGCCCGAGGTTGTTCGTGACGTGGTAGAACGAGCGCTTCAGGTGCTCGAAGAGCGAGCCCTTGTTGCTCTCGTCGTTGTTGAACGGCACCTGTTCGTCGAGGATGGCGAAATCGCCGGTCTCCTTGATGTAGGCCGCCACGCCGAGAATCAGCCAGAGCGGATCGTCGTTGAAACCCGACCCGAGGTCGTGATTGCCGCGCTTCGTGAGCGGCTGATACTGGTGATACGCGCTGCCGTCGGGAAACTGCGTGGCCGCAATGTCGAGGATGCGCTCGCGCGCGCGCTCGGGGATCAGGTGCACGAAACCGAGCAGATCCTGGTTCGAGTCACGAAAACCCATGCCGCGGCCGATGCCCGTCTCGAAGTACGAGGCGCTGCGTGACATGTTGAACGTCACCATGCACTGGTACGGATTCCAGACGTTCACCATGCGATTGAGCTTCTCGTCCTTCGACGTGACCGTGTAAGTCGAGAGGAGCTCGTCCCAATACTTGTTCAACGCGCCGAGCGCGCCCGCGACCTTCTCCGGCGTCGAGAACTCGGCGATCAGCGCCTTGGCGCGCGTCTTGTTCACGACGCCCGGCTTCTCCCACTTCTCGTCGTTCGGGTTCTCGATATAGCCGAGCACGAAGACGAACGTCTTCGATTCGCCGGGGGCGAGCGACACGTCGAGCGAGTGGGACGCGATCGGCGACCAGCCGCTCGCGACGGAGTTTCGCGACTTGCCGGCCTGCACGGCTTCGGGCTCGTGAAACCCATTGTACAAGCCGAGGAACGTTTCGCGATCCGTGTCGAACCCCGCGACGGGCGCGTTCACGTGATAAAACGCGAAGTGGTTGCGGCGCTCGCGGTATTCGGTCTTGTGATAAATCGTGCTGCCGTCGACCTCGACCTCGCCGGTGCTGAGGTTGCGCTGGTAGTTCGTCTGGTCGTCCCAGGCGTTCCACAGGCAGAACTCGACGAACGAGAAGAGCGTGACCTTGCGAGCGCTCGAGCCCTCGTTCTTCAGGGTCACCTGGTGCACTTCGCACTCGCGGCCGAGCGGCACGAAGAAGAGCTCTTCGACCGAGAGGCCCTGGCGCTTCCCCGTGATGCGCGTGTAGCCCATCCCGTGCCGGCACTCGAAGGCATCGAGTTCGCTCTTTACGGGCATGAACGCCGGACACCAGTACTCGCCGTCCGCTTCTCGGACGTAGAAGTAGCGTCCCCCGCTGTCCGTCGGCACGTTGTTGTAACGAAACCGCGTCAGCCGCCGGAGCCGCGCATCACGAAAGAAGCAGTATCCGGCCGCCTGGTGCGACACGAGACCGAAGAAGCGTTCGGTCCCGAGGTAGTTGATCCACGGATAAGGAGTCTTCGGAGTGGTGATGACGTACTCTTTGCGCGCGTCATCGAAGTGACCGTACCGCATCGTCGTGTCCTCGAGAACCGCGCCCCCCCTGGGCGGTTCGCTTGCCTTACTGGCAGCCCGTGAACTGAATCTCGTCGACCCAGATGTCGAACTCCTTGCCCGGGTCGGTCACCTGGAATTGAACTTCGTAGATCGACTTCGCATCGATGCCGCCTGGGTACTGGTCCCCCCACCCCTTGATCTGCCGCATCGTCCGGAACGGAATCGTGTACTGAACCCACTCCGTCGTCAGCACGAGGTCGGAGCCGAAGTCGTTGTTGCAGCCTTCGCCCTTGCACAGACCGCCTTCGGGCTTGGTCTGTTTGTCCGGCACCTTCAGGCGAACCTTTTGCGTCGAGCCGGGTCCGACCTTCGCCCAGAACGAGATGCCGCCGTATTTCGAGGCATCGTAGGGACCAGGCGGGTCCTGCAGGCCGGCACCCATGCCGGCGAACGCCACCTCACCGCTTCCTACCTTGCCCTTCATGCGTGCTGCGTGCTTCGTCCCCGCAGCGCCGCCTTCGCTCTGCTCGAACGTGCCGCCGAGCGCGCCGGCTTCGGGCCAAACCGTCGAGCCGCCGCCTTTTTCGATGTCCAGGTACGTGTACCACCAGCCGCCGCGACCCTCCTGAAAGCTCGTCTTGTTCGCGGTTTCGGCGTCGCTGATCATCGCGGTCGGCGGGCACGGACGTCCTTCGGGAAGCTCCTTGGTTTCCGGCGCCGTGGGATCGACCTTCTTCACGCAAGCGCTGCCGAAGATCGTCAACCCGAAGAGTCCCATCGCAAAGCCCAATGTCGACCATCTCATCATGTCGTTATCTCGCTGATTGTTTGGTCCGAACGTCGTTAGCGCAAAAAAATCGCGCGTTCGACTTGCCGTCCGAAGCGGGGCGATGGTCGTCCGCGAGGGGCCGGTCTGTCAACGGGGACGTGGAACCGGTCCCAGACAACGGCGCCCGTCGCCCTCGAAAATTTCGGCTGGCATCCGCCGAGAAGGGCTGGCACGGCCCGAAAAGACATGACATGTTCCACTCCGTCTGCCGCGGCGCGAGCGCCCCCGGCGGCTATGAAAACGGTTTCATATCGATCGAGCGCCCGGGCGCTCGCTTCTTTATTGTCGAAAGGGTTGGTCCATGAAAGTTGGTAGGCAAACCTTACGGTCGGGTGTGCTGGCGATGCTGTTCGCCGGCGTGTGGACGGTCGGCTGCGGCGGGGGAGAACCGGAAGTTCCCGAGGGCGACGACGACGACAACGGCGGCACCGGCATGGGCGGCTCCTCGGGCGCGTTCCCGACCGGCGGCGCCTTCCCGACCGGCGGCACCGCGACCGGCGGCGCCTTCCCGACCGGCGGCACCGGAACCGGCGGTAGCGGCGCTTCTACGTGCGGCAGCACCATGGGCGCGGTCGGCGACACGTCGATTGACGACCTCGAAGACGGCGAAAACGGCATCAAGGCGCCGCGCGTCGGCTACTGGTACACCTACAACGACGGCACCACCTGCGCTCAGATGCCGGCACCGGATCCCACGGGCGCGACGCCCTTCCCGCCCACGGCGGCCGCCGGCAACGGCATGTACGCCGCGCGCACGTCGGGCGCCGCGTGCACCACCTGGGGTGCTGGCATGGGGTTCGATCTGGCAAACTGCATGTCGAAATCGAACCCGTACAACGCTACGGCCTTCAGCGGCATCTCGTTCTGGTACAAGAGCACGAGCGCTCTCCGCGTCATCGTGTCGTCGACGAACGTCATTCCGACGACGCGTGGCGGCACGTGCACGCCGGGCGCCGGTATGGGCATGGAGTGCGACAACGGCCACGGTCTCGATCTCCCGGCGAACCCGACGGGTAGCGTCATGACCGTTCCGTTCACGATGCTGAGCCAGTCGTTCGGGCAGATGAAGCCGTTCGACAAGACCGCCATCGTGAATATCCAATGGCAAGTGGCGCCGGCCCTGGCCTTCGACTTCACGATCGACGACGTAGCGTTTACACCGTAGCGTCTCGCTGACCGCGACGAGCCCTGCTGTCTAGCGGACTGCGGGGCTTGTCGTTTTGTGGGTCTGATTTCGGGTGGCGGTCCGGCAGCCCGAGCGCCCGGCGTCTCTCGCGTCTGAAGACGGCCCGCGCCTTCCTAGGCGCGCGTCTAAATCCCGTATGCGATGTTTCCGGCTAGGCCCATGGCGAACGCGGGTTCGCCGAACATCATGATGCCGCGAAGCTCGAGCGTCGGCATCAGCGGGCCGACGGGATAACCGACGCCGAGCCCGAGCGCGCCGAAGCCGATACCGGTTTGTCGCCAGGCGTCGAGTTGGCCGCGCTCGCCGTCCTGATACCCTTCCTGATCGACGAAGAAGTCGACGCTCACTTTGCCGTCGATTTCGCCCACGCCGACCCCGAGCGACGCGTACGGGCGAAACCCGGCTCGCTCGAAGGGTGTGTTGCCGAAGAAGAACGAGCTTCGGACTTCGGCGTGGAGCGGATTGAACGTTCCGCCGCCGACCACCGTGGGCATGCCGCCGAAAGCGAACCCGAGCCGCGCACCGACCGTCAGCCGCTCGATGAAGACGCGATCGTAGCCGACGTAGATGCGCGCCGTCGCGAGCCCGATGCCGCTCTGGATCTCGTTGCCGGACCCCGAGTACACGGCGCCGTCGTAGAGCCCGCTGCCGTCACGGCACGAGTACTGCGGATTTCCCGGAAATTCGTCGCCGTCGGCGTCGGTCGAGTCGCACACGTTCGAGACGGGCGTGAAGAACAGCGCGTCTTGCTGGAATCCGAGCGTGATCCAGTTTTTCTGGATCTTCGGGCCTTCCGGCTCCGGTTCCGGTGCCGGCGCCGCTTCCTCCTTGGGCGCTTCGGCCGGCGGCGCCGAGACCGGGTCGGGTTCCGCGGGGGCGGCCTCCTTTTCGGCGGGCTTGCTCTTGTCGCTCTTCGTCGAGCTCGAGCCGGACGTTCCGCTCTTCGCTTTCGCGTCGTCGCTGCCGGGCGCAAGATCACCGTCGGACTGGCCCGCGGTCTCGTCCATGCTCCCCTTGCCCGACTTGCTCTTCTTTCCCTTTTGACTCGAAGCGTCCTTCTTCTTCGGCTTGGCGTCGGCCGTGGCGACGCCGAGCCATCCGACGGTCAGCGTCACGGCAAGGGAAAGAACGAGCGACCGAAAAGCGAACGAAGCGCGCAAGACGGGCCGCACCATAGCAATGGTTTTGCCGACGCTGCAATCGGTTCCGCCGCGCGGCGTCACTCTTCGCGGGCGCCGTCGGCGGCGTCGGTCGCGAAGGCGTGCGCCGAAAGCCCGAAGCGCTCGGCGAGCGCCTTCGACACGCGCTCGATGAGAGCGCCGGCGGCCTCGTTCGCGACGAGCGCAATGGCGCAGCCGCCGAAGCCTCCGCCCGTCATTCGCGCGCCGAAGACGCCGGGAAGCGCGAGCGCTTCGTCCACGGCGAGATCGAGCTCCGGGCAGCTCACTTCGTAGTCGTCGCGCAGGGAAACGTGCGACGCGTGCATGAGCCGGCCGAACTCTTCGAAATCGCCCGAGGTGAGCGCCTCGACCGCTCGGAGCGTCCGCGCGTTTTCGGTGACCACGTGCCGCGCGCGCCGCCGCACCGTCGCCGGCAAGAGCGACGCGTGGCGTTCGAACGTCGCGACGTCGACGTCGCGCAGCGCGGCGATGTCGGGCAGCACGGACCGGAGAAGCCGCACGGCCTCCTCGCATTCGGCGCGACGCTCGTTGTACGCCGAGGACGCGAGGTCATGCTTGACCGTGGTGTCGCAGACGACGAGCTTCTTACCGCGCAAATCGAGCGGAACGCGGCGCGCCTCGAGCGAGCGGCAATCGACGAGCAGCGCGTGCCGAGCGACGCCGAGCGCGGCGATGTATTGATCCATGATCCCGCACAGCGTGCCGACGTACTCGTGTTCGGCCGCCTGTCCCGCCTTGGCGAGCGTCACGCGATCGAGCTCTGCGGGCGACGCAAGCGACGCGAGCGCGAGCCCGACCGACGTTTCGAGCGCCGCCGACGCGGAGAGCCCGGCGCCGCGCGGCACGTCGCTGTCGATGACGAGGTTCGCGCCGTTCACGGCGACGCCGCGCGCGAGGAGCGCACGCGCCGTACCCTCGACGAAGTCGCCCCAGATCCCGCGCCGCCTCGCACCCGGCCGGTCGAGATCGAGCTCGAACGTGTCCGCGAGACCGACGGAGAACGCGACGATGCGGCGATCGTCGCGCGGCGACGCGGCCACCACCGTGCGCCGTTCGATGGCCATCGGCAGGACGAAGCCGTCGTTGTAGTCGGTGTGCTCGCCGATGAGGTTCACGCGCCCGGGCGCGGAGAACAGGCGTGGCGGCGCCGAAAAGCGTCGAACGAATTCGGATTTCAGAACTTTCGGGTCGATCACGGCGGAGCGGCGCGGCTTTCTACGCTTACCACCACATGCTCGCCGTGAGCGCGAGCATGTCGCTGTCCGGGACGATTTTCACGTCGTTCTGGAGCGGGAAGCCGCCACGGACGGTCGTCCAGTTGTTGTTGAAGAAATGCGAGTACTGGAGGGCGACCTGGTCGTGGGCGTTCCAGCCCGTCCGGAAGAGCAGGCGGGGGGAAATCTGCGAGAACGAGCTCGCCGTGAAGTCGACGTCGGGCGCGACGTAGTCGCCGCGCGCCGAAACGGCGAACCACGAGAGCAAGCTGTACGTCGCTTCCAAGCCGAACTTGCGCTTGACGACGCCGTCGTACTGCTTGCCGTCGTAGTTTGCTTCCACGGGATAGAGCGTCTTGTCGAGGCTCGAGACGTGGGTCTGCATGCCGAACACGCTGAAGACGAGATCGGGCCCCTCGCCTACGAACGGCGTCGGATACCAGAGCAGGCGGGAAACGCTGAGGTCGTACTGCACGGCGAACGTCGTGAGCGAGCCGGTCGTCTCGCTCTGCTCGTCCGGGCCGAAGTACTCGGCGCCGAGGCCGAGCCCGCTGTCGACGTTGAGGATCTCGACGATGCGGCCGAGTGAACGGCCGTGATCGACGTCGTGGTGCGCGGCGCCGAAGTAGAAATGTCCGTAGCGCCCCGCGGTGAGGCGGAGATCGGCGCCCAGGATGTCGACGCGGCCGTCGGGCTGCGACGCGGGAATCGCGCGGTCGTCGGCGGTGAAGACCGTCATGTAGTGCAGGCCGAGCGTCGCGAGGCCCTTGTAGCCGAGACCCGCATGGATGTGGCTCACCCAGCCGGCGCCGGTCTTGGGATCGGCGAAATCGTTCGAGTAGTCGGGCGTGATGCCGTTCCAGGGTTTGTCGGCCTGCCCCTGGAAGCCCTGCTCGAGCACGAGCGACCATTCGTCGAACGCGAAGCCCGCCGTGATGGACTCACCGATGCCGTTCGTGCGCGCGATGATGGGCGTCGCGTAGCGACCCTCGTCGTACTCGCCCATGACGCCGTAGCGGTTCGAGAACGCGCCCACGTTCACGTCGAAGCGCGCGTTCTTCATGATGTCCTTCAGATTGAAGTTCAGGTACGCGTCCTCGATGCCGGGGTTCAGCGGCGGATCGAAGAACGACGAGCCCGTCCGCGGCTGCTCGGAAACGATCGAGATGTTGCCGGTGACGACCGGGTTCCCGTACGAGAACAGGAGCTTCACGTACGATTGCGGAACGGTGCCCGTGTAGTTGAAGCTGTCGCGGTAGTCGGGAAGCACCGGCGGCGCGTGCAGGACGAGCTTGCTCTGATCCTCTTCGACGACCTCGCGCGTCGCGAAGCTCGCGCGCACCGGAACCATGAGTACGCCGTGGAAATCGAAGCGCCAATCGTTGCGATCCTTCTGAGCGCGGTGATAGGCGGGAGCGACGCCGCCCGGGATCGGGCCGTTCTGCGGGGAGTCGGGCGGAAGGCCCAGAACGGGGGGCGTCTCGACGGGCGCCTGCTGCCCGAAGGCAACGCCCGGGATGCCCACGCCGAGCACCGGCACAAGGAGTAGAAGGCCGCGTCGCATGCCAAACCTCGTTTCTAGGACCCGAAAAAAGTCGCGCTTCATGCTCACCACCACATCCCAAATCCGAGGCTCAACGCGTCCGTGTCGAGTTTCTCGCTAGGCGGCGCGCGGAAGTTGATGGGGACTTCGTCGCCGTAGATCCACTTGTTGTATTGGAGCGACACCGACTCGTGGCTGTTCCACCACGTGCGGAACACGAGCCGCGCGGTCATCGCGTAGAAGATCTGCTCGGGCTCATCGAGGTTCGGGTTCACCTGATCGATGCGCACGTACGTGCCGAGCCACGGCAGGATGCTCACCTGCGTGTCGATGCCCGCGCGGTACATCTTCCAGCCGTCGCGATCCGGGTCGTAACTGTCGATGACGCCGTACTGGAAGCCGAACGCCGTCGTGACGTTGAAGCCCTCGCCCCAGAACGGCTCCGGTGCTCGCCACAGCGTGCCCCAGCTGAACTCGGCTTCGGCGGCGCCCGTCCACAAGCTGCCCTCGATGTCACCCGTCTTCGGGTTCACGGAACGCGGACCGATCCAATCGCGGGAAAACGTCTCGCCGTCGCCGACGAACGACACGTTCAAGCCGTGCAACGCGTACGCGTTTTCGGCCTTGACGTAGGAGACACCGATACCGCCGCGCGACCATTGTCCGCCGCGGAAGCCGAGCGTCGCGCCGTAGGCGTCGTAGCGACCGTCGGCCCGCGTGCGGCTTTCGTCGACGTTCGGCGTTTCGGGACGCGGATCGGGCTCGTAGTCGGCGAGGCTTCCTGACGTCGGCGGCTTGGTTTGCGGCAAAAGCCCCCGGTCATCCTGGCTATAGTTCTGCATGTAATGCAGCTGCCCCTGCAACGTGATCTCGCCGTTTCGGATCACGCCGACGTGGAAGTGCTGCACCCACCGAGACGGATCGTACGAGTCGCCGAGGTTCCCGGGCGCGACGGTGACGCCAACGGGACAGGCCTGGACGCGCCCGCCGACTACCGGCGGTTCGTCGCACCCGCCGGGCGCCTTGTCACCGGCCATCACGCCGTGGTCCGCGGTGAGAACGATCGTGTCGTTCAGCTGGTATTCCGCGGAAATCGTCTCTCCCGTCCCCGAGACCTGTCCGGTTTGGTTCGTGTAGAAGCCGCCGCCGTATTGCCCGAGGTTACCGTAGGTCTGACTGAACGCGCCGATCGCCACGCCGATCTTGAGCTTCTCGATCGGCGGCAGCCGGAACGTCATGTACGCGGAGTCGATGAAGTTCTGACTGCCGAGTTGCGTGAACGACGCGCCCCGGCTCGGGTTCCACGTCGTAAGACTGACGTGAGCCGTCGCGATGCGATTGCCGTACTCGAACTTCATCTCCACCCAGCTTCCCTGGGTGCCGCCCGCGGTGAAGGGCTCGCCCGATTGCACCGCGTTGCGGAGAGCGAGCGAGTTGCGCGCCGAGCCCTCCGGGAGCGGGCGCTGGCGAATGACCGCCCGCACGCCGGCAGCGAAGAAGCCGGAATAGTTGAAGTTCCACACGTCCGGCGAGCTCGGGACGCCGTACGGCGCCGTGGTGCCGCCGTAGAACGGCGGCGTCGCCGGAACGTTCGGCCCGAGGCCGACCGCCGGATGGCGCCGGTAACCCGGGACGTATCCGGGCCGAGCGAGCTCGTCTTTCGGTTGCGCGGGCGTCGCGACCGCTGTCGCAGCGGGCGCCGCCGCTTCGAGCTTCGTCTCCGTGGCGGGCTCGGGGACCGGTTCCGCAGCCTTCGCGGCGTCGTCGCTACCTGCTGCGCCCTCGGGCGGAGGTTCGCTCTCGGGTTCGTCGCTCTTCGGAGTCTCGGCGGGCGGGGTCGGCGACGGCGGCGCCGTCCCCGGATTCGGCGCAGTCGGGTTCGACGGCTGAGCCGGCGGAGCAGCGGGACCTGGTACCGGTGCGGCGGGCGGCGTCTGCGAGAACGCAATCCCGCTGGTCAAAAACGCGAACACGCCGAGCAGACCGGGGGCGAGCAGCTTGCGCCTCATGCTCCTAACCCTTCACCGCGCCGCTGGCGAGCCCGCTCACGAATTCCTTTTCGAGAGCGAGAAATAGCAGCGCGGGCGGCAAAATCGCGAGCAGCGTCCCGGCGAGGAACACGCCGTACTCGTTGGCGTAGAGCCCGACGTACAGGTTCAGGACCACGGGTAGCGTCAGGTTTTCCTGCGACTGGAGGTACACGCCGGGACCGAAGAAGTTGTTCCAACTCTCGAGGAACGTGACGAGACAGAAAGCAGCGCACATCGGACGAACGAGCGGCATCACGAGCCGGTAGTAGATGGAAAACTCGCTGCAGCCGTCGATGCGCCCCGCGTCGAGCATCTCGTTCGGCACCGAGAGGATCGCCTGACGGAACAGGAAGATGCCGTACGCCGTCACCATGCTCGGAAGCAGCAGTGCGAAGAACGTATCGATCAGACGCAGGTTCACGATCTCTGCATAAAGCGGCGCCTGGAGGAGCACCGTCGGAATCATCATCGAGCCCAGCATGAAGACCGTGAGCCAGCGCTTGCCGCGAAAGTCGTACTTGGCGAGCGCGTAGCCGGCCGCCGAACAGAACACAACCCTGACCACGGTCAAGGCTGTTGCGACGAAAAATGAGTTCAGCACGTACTGCCAGAAGTAGACCTTGCCGGAGAGGGCCGGGTCCCCCTGGAAGAGCCGCTCGAAATTTTTCAGGTTCATGGTCTTTTCGGACCACTCCGAGGGCGGCGGGAAGAAAATGTACTCGTTGAAGGCGGCTCGATCCTTGAACGCCGCCGCCACGAGCCAGGCGAAGGGTGCGAGCACCATCAGACACGCCGTTACGAGCACGACCCAGCGCAAATAGACGAGCGCTGCGCGCGGATTTCTCGGCGAGCGAAGCCACAAGACCACGAAACCGAGGATGGCGGCGAGGACGACGGCGCGAAGCGGATTCACCTCATTCCTCCGCTATCCCCGACACCTTCAGCTGAATCAGGCTGAGGCCGAAAATGATGAACGCAACGGTCCAGCCGATGGCCGAGCCCAGGCCGAGGTCGCCGTAGTTGAAGGCGATGTCGTAAAGATACGTGACGACCGTCAGACCGGCGTTGTCCGAACCCTTGCCGTACGACTCGGGCATCATCGCGAGCGGGAGCTCGAAGAGCTGATAGGAGCCGATGATGCTCGTCACGACGACGAACACGACCACGTGCCGGATCGAGGGCAACGTGACGTTCCAGAAAACCTGGAAGCGATTGGCTCCGTCGATGCGAGCGGCCTCTTCGAGCGACTTGTCGACGCCCTGCAGCGCCGCCAGGAAGTAGATCATGTTGAAGCCGACCCAGATCCACAGCGACGTGATGACGATGGCCGGCATGATGAGCGCCGGTTCGCCGAGCCAGAGCTTTTCGAGCCCCCACCCCGTGAGCTCCGCGAGCGTCCGGTTCACGAGCCCGTAGCGCGGCGTGAACATGACCGAGAAGAGGATGCCGACGAAGATCTGTCCGACGAGATTCGGCGAGAAAAGGATCAGCCGGAAGAAGCCCTTGGCCCGGCTCTTGTCCGAGTTCAAGAGGAGCGCGAGCGCCATGGAGAGCGGAAGCTGAATCAACACGGAGCAGGTCGCAAAGACCGTCGTATTCCAGAGCGCCTTGTGAAACAGACGATCGCCCGCGAGATAGCGGAAGTTGTCGAAGCCGACGAAGACACGCGCGTTCGGGCCCTGCGTCTGGTGGAACGCGAGAATTCCCGCGTTCACGAGCGGATACAGCATGAAAACGAGCGTGATGACGACGTACGGTGCAATGAACGCGTAGGGCCATCCCCCGGGACCCGCCCGCCGCCGACGCAGGCGAAGCGGGACGGACCCGACGGGAGCGCTGGCGGCGGTGGTCATGCTCACTCCTTCGCCAAACGGTTCCGGCCGATGTAGGCCTCGAGGTACACGCGGCTCTCGTGGAGCTCTTTTTTGATCTGCTCGCGGAGGCCGGCTTCACCGCGCGCCTTGTAGTACCCCGCGGCACGCAAGATCGCGTCGTTCACGAGGTCGTCCCCTCGATTCTTGTACGGTGTCGACCAATCGGGCGGCGCAT
>DASUTR010000976.1:0-4582 GCA_036374535.1 Polyangiaceae bacterium | reverse complement strand
CCGAGCCGCCGCCGCTACCGCCGTTACCCGCCACCCCGCCAGTCGCCGTTCCGCCAGTCGCCGTTCCGCCGGTCGCCGCGCCACCGAACCCGCCGCTCGGCGCCGCGCCGCCGCTGCCGGACACGCCGCTTCCGCCCGAGCCACCCGTTGCGGTTCCGCCGCTCGCCGCCCCCGACGTACCGGCGGAGCCCGCGCTTCCGCCCGTCGCGGTTCCGCCGCTCGCACTACCGCTCGAGCCGCCGCTCGGCGCGGCTCCGCCCGTCGCGGTGCCGCCGTTCGCCGAGCCCGAGCTCCCTCCGGAGCCGTCGCCGGGCGACGTTTCGTCGGTGCAGGCGAGGACGCCCAACGCACACAGCGCCGCGATGGCGCCGAGTCGATACTTGTCGTTCACCCGCCGTACTTCGCACGTCACGAACGACACTTCATCACATCCCTGACAACCCCGTTATCATTTCTGGCGCGAGCTCGCCTCGCCGCGCACGGTGCGTTCTCATGATCGTCGCGAGCCGACGACGCGTGGATTGGCCGGTCATTCTCGGCGGCGACGTACCGAAACCCGCGATCATCGGCGCGCCGCGCGACGACGAGCTGTCCGCGGTGCTCTCCGCGTTCGACGAGCTTCTCATTTTCGACGACCAAGATGCGATGCTGCGCCGCGCCGTCGAGCTCGCGCGGGAGCGCATCGGTCTCGTGCGCGCGGGTGTGTTTCTCTACGACGAACGCAAGCGAGCGATGCTCGGCACCTGGGGCATGGATCTTTCGGGGCGCATCGTCGACGAGCATCGCGTCATGTACGAAGTCGGCGCGAACGATCTCGAGGTGTTCCGGCGCGCCGCGGTCGAAGGCATTCATTACACCGTGTTCGATAATTGCCCGATCGTCGAGCAGCTCGAGCACGAGACGCGCGTCCTCGGCCGCGGCTGGGTCGCGTGCACGCCGATCCGCTCGGCGCGCGCGAACTTCGGCATGCTCTTCAACGACGCGGCCGGCAGCGACGCGCCGGTCGACGAGACCAAGCAGGCACGGACGGCGGTGCTCTGCTCGCTCCTCGGCACCATCCTCGATTTTGCCCGCCCCGAACCGGAGCGCGCGTCGCGGAGCCCGTCCGAACGGCACCCGAGCATCGTCGAAGCCGTCGGCTTGCTCGCGAAGGATCCTTCGCTGAGCGGAACGACGCTCGCCGAGCGCCTCGAGCTCAGCTTGAGCCGGCTCGCGCGGCTCTTCAAACGCGAGACGGGCGTGTCGCTCGTCGAGTACCGAAACCGCATCCGCCTCGAACGCTTCCAGATGTTGGTCGACACGGGCGGCGAGAACCTGCTCGAAGCGGCGCTCGCCTCGGGGTTCGGCAGCTACGCGCAGTTTCACCGCGTGTTCCGCGCCTGGCGCGGCACGACGCCTCGCGAATACCTGCAGGCGCGCCAGCGCGAGCACTCACGCACGGCCCGCTGAGCGCGGCCATGCGCGAGGCCTGGACGAGCGTGTCGCGCCGCGAGCCGGCGCGTCAGCGCGTGGTTCTCGGTCCCGCCGCGACGATGCCTGCCGGTACGTGGTTACGATAGGCGGCGAAGTTTTCGTCGAAGCGGCGGGCGAGGTCGCGGGCTTGCTCGTCGTAGCGCGCCGGGTCGCGCCAGCTCCCGCGCACGTCGAGCAGGGTCTGCGGCACGCCGGGGATCGACTCGGGCACCTCGAGCCCGAACGACGGCTCCGCCCGGGCCGGAACGCGGTCGAGCTCCCCGTTCAAGATCGCTCGTACGATGCGGCGCGTTTCGGCGATGGGCATGCGGTGCCCTTCGCCGTAGGGACCGCCGGTCCAGCCCGTGTTCACGAGCCAGACGCGCGCTCCCGAGCCCGCGATGCGCCGCCGCAAGAGCTCGGCGTACTCGACGGCAGGGCGCGGCATGAACGGCGAGCCGAAGCACGTGCTGAACGTCGGCTGCGGCGTCATCTGTCCGAGCTCGGTTCCCGCGAGCTTCGCCGTGTAGCCGCTCAAGAAGTAGTACACGGCTTGATCCAGCGAGAGCCGGGCGACGGGGGGCAGCACGCCGAACGCGTCCGCCGTGAGGAACACGACGTGCTTCGGCGCCGGCACGACCGCGTCGCGGGCGACGCGCTCGAGCGCCGAGAGCGGGTACGCGGCGCGCCCGTTCTCCGTGATCGAACGATCGGTGAAGTCCACGACGCCGGTGGCGGGCTCGAGCACGACGTTCTCGAGCAGCACGTCCTTTCGATGCACGGCGCGCCAGATGGCGGGTTCGTGTCGCTCGCTGAGGTCGACGGTCTTCGCGTAGCAGCCGCCTTCGAGGTTGAAGACGCCGTCGTCCGACCAGGCGTGCTCGTCATCGCCGACGAGGAAGCGCTCGGGATCGGCCGACAGCGTCGTCTTGCCGGTGCCCGACAGGCCGAAGAAGATCGCGCTGTCGCCCGCGGCGCCGACGTTCACGGCGGCGTGCATCGGCAAGATGCCGCGCTCGGGCAGGAGGTAGTTCAAGGTCGAGAACACCGATTTCTTCAGTTCGCCCGCGTAGCCGGTGCCGCCGATGAGGACGGTGCGCTCGGTGGGTGCGAGCACGATGAACGTTCCCGATTTCGTGCCGTGCGCGGAGGGGACGGCGAAGCAGTCGGGCGCGTGCAGCACCGTGAGCGGCTCCGAAGAGCACGCGCCGTCGACCGGTGACTGGAACAGGTGGCGCGCGAAGAGCGCGTGCGCCGGCGAGGTCGTGAAGACGGCGAGCGGCACGCCTTCGAGGCCGCCGGCGTGCGCGTCGATCTCGTAGACGTCGGCGCGCGCGAGATGCTGCGTGAGCAACGTCTTGAGCGCGCGATACTGACTCGGCAAGACGGGTTGATTACGCGGCCCCCACTCGACGCGCGGGCGTGTCTCTTCGTCGAGCACGACGAAGCGATCCTGCGCCGCGCGCCCCGTGAAACGCCCGGTTCCGAGCACGAGCGCGCCGTCGCTCGTGCGGCGGCACTGCCCGCTTTCGACGGCGATTTCGGCGAGTTTCTCGCTGGAAAGAGCGCGGTGCAGCCTGCCGGGCGGGATGGTGAGCGCGACGGACATGACGTTCCTCGTTTCACGCGCCGAGACACGACTCGCGCGTACATTAAATCTAAGTCTCGAGTGCGTTCGCGCAATGAATCAACTTTGCACGGCCCCATGACACGAAGTTCATGGTCGTTTATTCAACGTCGACTGGAACCCGCGACAACGGCGGGATTTTCGCGTGTAGTCGCGTGTGGTCAGTCGCTGGCGCGTACTTTTCGCACCACGTCGCCTTCGGCGATCCGATTCCACCCCGCGCCTGCGCGGCCGACGAGCGCGTACTCGCCGTCGAGGTGCGGATGGCGGCCGAGCGTGACGAAGAACTGACTCGACCCGGTGTCGCGGCCGCCGAGAGCGATGCCGACGCTGCCGGACTCGAACGGGAGCGGCGAGGTTTCGCAGCGGAGCGGCGGAGCCTTGGCGCCGCCGTAGCCGTCGCCGCCCGGATCGCCGAGCTGCACGACGAAGCCCGGTACGACTCGATGAACGGCGACGCCGTCGAAGAACCCGGAGCGCGCGAGCTCGGCGAGCCGGGTCGCGGCGACCGGCGCGAACGTGGGGTCGAGCTCGAGCTCGAGCGCGCCCGCGTCGGTCTCGAACACGAGCTTTTGCGGCGCCGCGAGCCTTCGCGCGAGCTCCGCCGGGGGCGCGTAGTCCGGGTCGAACACGTCGCAGCGCCGGTCGCGCTGGCCGAGCCGCGCGAGGGCTCTTTCGGCGTGCTCTCGCAGCGCGGGATGCGCGCTCTTGCAGCTCTGTTCGAGGCGATTCTTCGCGCCGAGGAGCTCGAGCGCGCCCGCGGCGTCGGCGAGCGCCGCCAGCACTTCGACCTCGTGCGATGTCGCCCAACCGTCGAGCGCCTTCGTGAGCGCGCGCACGACGGCGGGCTCGGGCGCGGCCGCGGCAGGAGCGAGGCTCGTCGGAGGCGCGCCGCCGTCGTGTGCCGGAGGCTCGCTTCGCGCGAGGGCGGCAGCGCGATCCGGGTGTTTCGCGAGGAGCTCGGCGGCCGTCGCGACTTCCCCCGGGGTCTTCGACGCGAGCGCTTCGGCGATGAGCTCGGGAGCCCCGGCGGTTTCGGGGTGGCGGCCGAGGAGCTCGAGCGCGCGCTCGCGCACGGCGGCGTCTTTCGAGCGCAGAAGCTCGTGGTAGCGACGCAGGCGCGCGCCCTTCAGCGGACCGCGGTCGAGGACGCGGAGGAGCGCGAAACGGCCCGCGCGACCCTCGGCGTCCGGATCGCACGCGCCGAGCTTCGGGCTCAAGGTGCCGCGGCCGGCGAGGAGCTCGGCGGCGCGGCAGCGCAGCGCGACGACGCGCCGTAGCGCGGCGGGGGCCGTCGCGTCCGGGAGCTCGGTCAAGCGCGCGAGCAGCGGCGCGCTCTTGCCGAGCGGCAGCGCGAGCGAGTCGAGCGCGGCCGTGAGCACGCCGAAGCGCGCCGTAGCGAGGGCGGCCTCGCTCGTGGCGCCGGGCTCGGCGAACAGCGTTTCGAGCGCTGCGTCGAGCGCTTTTTGTCCCGCGACGCCGAGCCGGCCGAGCGCGCGCGCC
>DASUTR010000975.1:0-7727 GCA_036374535.1 Polyangiaceae bacterium | reverse complement strand
CGGTCATCGACATGTATTCGCCCCGCGCGCGGGCGCGGGTTCCGATGGGCGCCTCGATGTGCACGTCTTTGAGGTTCGCCGTCGCGATCCACACGGACACGCGCGCTCCCCCGATCGCCTTTAGTACGACGTCGTCGTAGTGGCGGCGGTCGGCGACGAGCTCGACGCTCGCGCGGCGCGCTTCCGACGCGGGGGGGAGTCGTAGTTCGCGGAGAGCACGCACGGCGCGACGATACGCGGGCACCCGTCGAACGGCCAAGTTTCGCCGGCTGACTTTCGGGCGCGCGCGTCGCCCTCACACCATGGGTCGGAATTTTCCGACCGCTCGCGTGAGGCACGCCGTGATCTGTCCGAGCGAGCACGATTCGACGGTGGTGAGGAGCTCGGCGAAGACGTTGCCGCGCGCGCGGGCGACGGCTTCGAGGCGCTCGAGCGCCTCCGGTGCGCGGCGCGCGTGCTTCTTCTTGAAGGCGCGGAGGCGCAGCACCTGGCGCACCTGTTTTTCGACGCTCGGTCGCGCGAGCGGAACGCGCGGCAACGGTTCGCTCGACGCGTAGCGATTCAGTCCGATGACCGGGCGCTCGCCCGATTCGAGCTGCTTTTCGTAGCGATGCGCCGACTGCTGAATGCGGTTGCGCTGATAGCGCTGCTCCATGGCCGCGAGCACGCCGCCGAGCGCGTCCATCTCGCGGAACACGTCGAGCACGCGGCGCTCGACGGAGCGCTCGAGCGCGAGCAGACCCGGCGAGCCGGAGAGCAGGTTCATCGTATGCTTGAAGAGGCCGGATTCCTCGAGCAGGATGGACTGCGCGTGCGAGGCGAGGCGCACGTATTCTTCGGTGGGCGTCGTGAAGGGCTCGTCGGCGCTGTTCGAGTGGCTCGAGTTCGTCGCGTTGACGTACGCGAGCAAGAGCTCGACGGCCGTGCGCGTGAGGTTGTTCTTGAACTCGGCGGCGATGAGCGAGCGCCCGCTCGTTTGCGTGTGGAGCTTGAAGACCTGCGCCTTCTTGCCGGCACCGAACACGTCGCGCATGCCGATGGCCCAAATGCGGCGGCAGACGCGGCCGAGTACGAGGTATTCGACGTCGAGGCCCGCGTCCAAGAAGAACGAGAGCCGCGGGCCGAAGCGATCGATGTCGAGGCCGCGCGCGCGAAACATTTCCACGTACGCGAAGCCGTTGGCGAGCGTGAACGCGGCCTGCTCGACCGGCGTCGCGCCGGCTTCGGTCATGTGATAGCCGCTGATGCTGATGGGATAGAAGCGCGGCATGTGCGCCGTGCACCACTCGACCATGTCGCCGAGAAATCGGAGCGACGGTTCGATCGGAAAGAGCACTTCGTTCTGCGCCTGCACCTCTTTCAGCATGTCGGCCTGAATGGTGCCGCGGAGCTGTGAGACGGCGCCCTCGCCGAAGCGACGTTTCGCGGCGACCACGAACATCGCGAGGATGATCGGAGCGGGCGCGTTCATCGTCATCGAAACGGAGGCGTTCGGCGCGACGAGGTCGAACCCGGAGAAGAGTCGCGCCATGTCGTCGACGGTGTCGACGGCAACGCCGCCCTCGCCCACTTTTCCGAGCACGCCTTCGTGATCGCTGTCGAGTCCGTAAAGCGTGGGCCCGTCGAAGGCCGTCGAGAGGCGCGTGCTCGGCTGGTGCCGAGCGAGGTACTTGAAGCGCGCGTTCGTGTCTTCGGCCAAGCCGAGCCCGGCAAATAGGCGCGTCGGCTCTTCCGCGGCGGAGCCGTTCGACGTGGCGTCGAGGTACATGGCCTCGTACGCGGCGTTCGCGAACGGAAACTCGCCCGGCAGCCCCTGCCCGTAGAGGTACTCGGCGATGGCTCCGGGTTCGTCCGTGGCGGGCAGCGCGAGGCGCGCGAGCGGGGTGCCCGTGGGAGACGCAGTCGTTCCCACACGCGCGCGGATGGCCGAAAAGCGAGCGCGGAGCTCCGCGGCGAACGCTGCGTCGCTTCGGGCGCGCGCCGATTCGCTCGCCACGTACGCGTCGTAAGCGTCCACGGCCGCGGCAACGTCGCCGAGCGAGGTCACTCCGCCGCCTTCTCCGCGAACGCTCGCCCGCGAGCTACGATCGCCGAGTAGAGCGCGTCGACGCCGGGGTCGTCGTGTTTCCCGGCGGTCGTCGTGTGGAGGCCGCGCGCCTTGCCGCCGCTCGCGAGCAGCGTGCCGATTTCGGCCCGCGCGCTCGCTGCGCGCGGGTCGTCGCACTTGTTCAAGACAGCGAGATCGGCGCCCGCGAGCAGCGGGATCTTCTGAAGCTGGATGCGACCGCCGTAGTGCGGCGACAGCACGAAGAGCACGGCGTCGACGAGCGGCCGGCTGCCGCCGAGAACGCCGAACGGATCGCTTTCTTGGCCGATCCCGACGGATTCGACGAAGACGAGGTCGAACTGGCCGCTCCGTTCGAAGAGCTCGAGCGCGGCCGGGACGGCCGACGAAACCCCCGTGAGGCTGCCGCGCGTGGCGAGAGAACGGAAAAACACGCGGTCGTCGTCCGCGTAGATGGCCGAAACGCGATCGCCGAGGAGCGCGCCGGACGCGCCCGGGTGCGACGGATCGTTCGCGAGAACGGCGATGCGGCCCGCAGGATTGTTGCGGAGGAAGCGCGAGGTGAGCTCGTCGATGAGCGTCGACTTCCCCGCGCCCCCGGGTCCGGCGACCCCGACCGTGAACATGCGCCGCCTGCCGCGCGGCGAGCGCACTCGCCCCTTCGAACGCAGCGCGCGGCTGTTTTCGGCGAGAGAGATGGCGCGCCCGAGCGCGCGGTCGGCGCGCGGCGCGCGTCCCTCCTTGCGCGGCCGTGCGAGATCCTTCGCGATGGCCGCCGTCATCTCCGAGAGCGGAGTGCCCGGGAAGAAGATGCGCCGCACGCCCGAGCGGCGCATGGCTTTCTCGTCGGCCGCGGTGATCGTGCCGCCGCCCCCGCCGTACACGGGAATGTCTCGCGCGCCGAGCGCGCGCAGGCGCTCGAGCACCTCGGCGAAGAACACGACGTGCCCGCCGTTGTAGCTCGAGAGGCCGATCGCGTGGACGTCCTCCTGCACCGCGGCGCGCGCGATGGCCGAAACCGCCTGGTGATAGCCGAGATAAACGACCTCGAAGCCGCTCCGCACGAGCTCGAGATTGATCGTCGTGATGGCGCTGTCGTGTCCGTCGCACAGCGGAACGGCCGTCAGAATGCGCCGGGGAGCTCCAGGTTTCGCCAAGCAGTCTTCACGATGGCGTTCCGAGGCGAGAGGGTCAAGACGCGAGCCCGTGCGTGCTCGCGGGCGGAGACGGCGAAAGGCCTAGACCGCCTGGCCCAGACCGGCGTGGCTTTTCAGGCGGGTGACATCGCCGTACTTCCCCGGGGAGACGCGCACGAGCTCTCGAACGGACGCGTGACCGAGCTCATCGACTCATCCGAGCTGTTGCCGAAGCTCTTCGAGGGAGCGGTCGTCTCGGAGCGCGGCGGAGGCGGGGGGCGCATCACCAAGTTCATTTGCGGCTATGTCGGCTGCGACCGTCAGGCCGAGCGCTCGTTTCTGGCGGGCCTGCCACTGTTCATCGAGACGCTGCGCCGCTACATGGTCGAGCTTCCGCGCCGGCGAACCGGGTGGCTCGCCGCAGCGCGCGATTCGGCCGTCGGTCGCGCGCTCGGGCCCCGAGACGCCCGAGGGAGCGGGTGAAATGAAGGTCAGCGGCGCTGCCGCTCGCGCTCGCGGAGGTTCGCAAGAACCCTCTGCGCGCGGGCCCTGAACGTCGATAGCCGTGCGACGACCGTCCGTCGCGAGATCCCGAGCAACGCCGCGATCTCGCGCTGGTCGACCTGATCGACGTGGTTCAGCCAAGCGATGACGCGAACTTCCGCCGGAACCTGCGCCAGCACTCGAACCGCGAGCTCGCGTTGCTCGACGTCGGCGCACGGCGAGGGCACGTCGGGCACGACCGGTGCGATGGCTGCACGCCGGTGCTTCTCGTTCCTGAGCTCGTTCAGGCAGTGGTTGGTCGCGACGCGACAGAGCCAGCGCACCGTGCCGTCACCGTCGGGAATCTCGCCGAGGTGCGCGATGATTTTGACGAATACCTCCTGAACGGCGTCTTCCGCCGCGGCCGGAGTAGCGAGCAAACGCCGGCACCGCGACTCGACGACGCTCCGATAGCTCGCGTAGAGCGCCGCCGCCCGCCCACCCTCCCGAACGCCGTCGAGACGTTCGCTCAAGTGCGGCCGCGCCCGGCTCCCTTCGCGCTCGACCCCAGGACAAAACCCCGCACCACCACCACCACCACGCACCGATGTTGTCATTGTCAACATTCCGTAGAGCCGAATGTTGACACTGTCAAGATCGCAGGTACGCTCGCCAAGTGGCTCAGGGGCCGAAGCCGAAGCCGACCCTCAAGCCGAAACCGAAGGACCGTTACCATCACGGCAACTTGCGCCACGAGCTCGTCACGGGAGCCGTGGCCATCATCGAACGCGACGGAGTCGACGCGCTCACGCTGCGCTCGGTCGCGAAACGCCTGCGCGTCTCACAGACGGCTCCCTACCGGCACTTCGAAAGCAAGGAGCTCCTGCTCGCAGCCGTCGCGGCCGACGGGTTCGGCTCGCTGCTTTTGGCCATCGAGGAACGACTCGCCCGCTTGCCACCGGATCCCGTCGCGCGTTTCCTCGAGGTGGGTGCTGCCTACTTCGATTTCGCGCGGAGTCATCCCGCTCACTTCCGCGTGATGTACGGGCCGCGACCGAGCGAATTCGGTACCGGACCCGTCGCCGACGCCGGGCGCACCGCGTTTCGAAGGTTCGTCGAGATCATCGTCGAGTGTCAGCGCGCCGGCCGGGCCGACACCGGAGATCCCACGTCCATCGCGGTCGGAGCGTGGGGCTACGTCTATGGTGTCACGTGTCTCTACCTGGACGGCTTGCTCCCGCGTCGCTTCGACGACGCGGCGGTCGTCGCGCTCATCCGAGACATGCGGGGTTTTCTCCGGCGTCCACCGGCGGCGAGCGATCCGGGCTCGGAGGGACGCGTTCCGAATCCCGGCTAGGTGAAAGCGAAAGCAGCCGTGCTCCCGGCACGCGAGCGCGCCTCGCCCCGCCGGTTCAGAACCCCGCGAGGACTCCGGCCGAGAGGAGCACCGCGTGGTCGACGTAGTCGAGCTCGTCGAGCGTCCGAGAGGCACCCGGGACCTTCGGCTCGAGCGTCGCATCGAGGTGCGTTCGGTGGAGGGCGTAAGAAAGTTCGCAGAAAAGGCCCCACGTTCGCCACGACAGCGTCGTTCCAAGCGACCCTGCGAAGTAGTAGCCGAACGGGCCCTCGACGTGCTCGTCGTAGGTCCGCCGCTCGGGCGCGCTGACGAACGGCTGCGAGAGCCCGCCCCCGAGGCCGAGGTAGAGCTCGGGTGTCGGGTCGGTCGGCTCGGCCCGGAGCCAAATTCGAGGCTCGAGCCCGAAGTCGAGGCGCCGCCGTTTGTAGCCCACGGCCTCCGACCACGACGAGTCCCACGTCGTAAAACCCCCTCGCAGGGCAAGCGAGAAAAGCTTCGTGAATCGTTCCTCGAGCACGAACACGAGCCCGCCGTTGTTCTCCGCTTCGTCGCCCGGGGCGTCTTCTTCGACGCCGACACGCCCGTTCAGCTCCGCGGACGCCCGGGAAAAGCCGTACGCCAGCCCCACCATCGCGCGGTGCCGCGGGAGCTCGTATGCCCGACCGGGCTCCGCGCCGTAGCTTCTGGTCGCGATCGCCATCACGACGGCGACCATGCGCACTCCGGCTGCTTTCAAGGAATTCCCTCCGGATGCGAGAGCGACGCGCAGTCGACGTTCGGAACCTCGCCGACGAACTCGCGCACGGAGAGGTACTTGGAGCTCGCGATGAGGAGCGAGCTTCCGGCGGGCTCCAGGTAAACGGCGGCCGGATGGAGACCGTTACCTGGATCCTGGACGATGAGCTCTTGTTGCGAGCGCTTCGACCACGAGACGATTGTCGGCTTTAGCCCCGCGACGCCGATGAGCACCGCGTCGCAGGGCGGTTCTTCCTCTGCTGGCTTGGTCTTCTTGCCGTCGTGCCCTTCGAACGAGAAGTCGCGGTCGAGCGGCAGCACCGTCGCGGGCTCGAGGTCAGCGCAGAACGCGGGCTCGAAGTCGCTTGCCGTCAACCCCGCGACGCTCTCGTCGAGAGCGTCGCAATCGAGCGCAGGCGCGCGAGAAACCTCCACGATGACGGAGGCCCGCGCTTTACTGACCAACCATGCCGAGGTTCGATAACGTTCGTAGCTGATACTCGTCGCCAGACAGGCGAGGCCGCCGAGCATCGCGCCGAGCACGTGCCGAGTGTGCGCTTCTCGTTCGAGCAGCCGCTCCTCGAGCGAGCTCGACGTTCGCCAGGCGGCGGGGAGCACGACCAAGGCGGTGAGATCGGTCGGGTCCGACCAGAGCCGCCAGCGCACGCCGCCGAGCGACAGAAACGCCTCGAGTGCGCGCGCGGCCGGTTCGGAAACCTTGACCGCCGAGAACGTCACGACGACGACGGCGTAACAGACGAAGCGCTGCGTTCGCCCGTGAAAGCCCGCGAGCGCGGCGAGCACCGACACCAGCACGGGTGCTACCACGAGACCCGCAACATCGCTGAGCTTGCCCGTGACGCTGGCCGGGAGCACGCCCGATCCTTTGAGCAGGTGATCGTTCAGGACGAGAAGCGCGAGCGCCACGGACCAAGCCGCCTCGGCTTTCCGAGCCCGCACCGTTCGCGCGCCGGCGAGCGCGCGCGGCGTTCCGGCCGCAAGTAAGCCCACGCTCGTAACGTGGCAGCGAGGAGGCGCGCGTGCAACGAGGGCAACCGGGCGGCGGAAATTGCGACGGAGCCCGCGAGGCACGCTGAATGCGCTCGACACCGGCAGTGCGCCGTCACAAGAATCCAAGAGAGGAGTCCAACGAACATGCAGCCCAAGAACACGATCTGCCTCTGGTTCGACAAGGATGCCGAGGAAGCAGCCCGCTTCTACGCCGCTACGTTTCCCGATAGTAAAGTGACGGCGGTGCGCAGGGCTCCGGGCGACTTCCCGAGCGGCAAAGAGGGCGACGTCTTGACGGTGGATTTCACGGTCTGCGGCGTCCCGTGCCTCGGCCTCAACGGCGGTCCCGAGTTCAAGCAAACCGAAGCCTTCTCCTTTCAGATCGCGACGGACAATCAGGAGGAGACGGATCGTTACTGGAACGCGATTGTCGGTAACGGCGGCAAAGAAAGCGCCTGCGGCTGGTGCAAAGACCGCTGGGGCGTCTCCTGGCAGATCACGCCGCGCGCCCTCACGGACGCGTTGGCAGCCGGTGGCGCGGAAGCCAAGCGCGCCTTCGACGCCATGATGACGATGCAAAAAATCGACGTCGCCGCCATCGAAAAAGCGCGCCGCGGCTGAGCCGAGGCGCCGCTCGTGTCACGCGTGACCAGTTTGCCGCGCGCGAAACGTCACGCTGCCATCGCGCGCGGAAAGGCGATCTTCCGTCAGCGGAAGATTTCGAAGTGTCCGAGCAGGTACCAGAGCACCACGAACACCAAAATCGTGCTCAGACAGCCGCCGCCGAGCTTCTTCGCGCCCCAGCCTGCCGCGACACCTCGAAGTAACTTACTCATGGCGCTCGACGAAGCACCTGGCGTGCCAGCGCGCTGAATTTTTGGGCGCCCCGAGGAGCGAGCAGCCACGAAGCCGTCGCTTCGAGGCGCGGTCGCCCATCCTC
>DASUTR010000974.1:0-7300 GCA_036374535.1 Polyangiaceae bacterium | reverse complement strand
ATGAAGCGCGTGACGACCTCCGGCGAGCGCGCGTACTCCGGACGCAGGAGTTTGATTGCCATGCGCCGGCGAAGCGCCACGTGCGTCGCCGCGACGACGACGCCCATTCCTCCGCGCCCGAGCGTCTCCTCTACGACCCAGCGCCCGCCGATGTTGGTTCCGGCAGCGGGTGGAAATTCGCCGAGACCTGACATTCCACTCAACCACACCAAGCGTAGCTGAGTCATTCGCCGTGGTCTTGGGGTGCCCACCCCCCGTCCGTGCTCCGGCCGTAGCGGCCGTCCGCGCGGGCGGCCCCTCCCCAACGCTCGCAGACTCGCGTGGGAGGGGAGCGCTCGAGCCGCCATGACGCCGGAGAGAACGCGCTAGTCTCGCTCGCGCGCGTTCATGTCGAACGTCTGGTACGCCTTTCAGGCCTGCGGCTTCGCGAGCTTTCTCATGCTGCTCGTCGCCATGCTGGCGTTGCCCTTCTCGCTCGTCGCCGTCGCTCTCGCGATCGCTCGCACGAAGAGCGCGAAGCTCTTCGCCCTGCTCGCGCTCACCTTCAGTCTGCTGCCCGTCGCGGTGGGCGCAACGGGCATGACGCTCGCTCGCGCCAAGGTGGACAGCGTGCTCGACGGCAATCTCATCGATCGCGGCCTGCGCGAGCGCATCCGCGCCGAAGGCTACGAGGAGGCAGCGGTCTGCCTGCGCCTCGGCTTCGGCACCGGAGCCGTTCCGTTGCTCTTCGCTCTCGTCGCGGTCGGATTCGCGCTCGCACTTTCGCCGCGGCGCACGGCGGGCTGAGGCCGGACGTTCGCGGGGCGCCGCGCCGGCGCCCGTGCTCCGCTCACTCGCTGGTCGGCGTCCGCGCGCGCGGCGGCTTCAGCGGTTTGACCATCCAGGCCGGAGGCGGCGGCAACACCTTGCCGCTCTGAGCGCGCTCGCCTCTCGGGCGGCGCTGGAACTGCCTGAAGTTCGACTCCGATTGCGGAGGCGGCGGGAAGGTTTCGGGGATCGTGACGCTACCGGACGGCTTGTCGTTCATAGGGCGAACGGCAAGCGTGACACCGATCGCGAGCGAGCGCCCGCAAAGCCCAGAAAAGGCCCGCAAACGTGCGAACCCGCCGAACCTTCGGCTCACTCGTTCGGCGGGCGAGCGCGCGGCGGCTTCAGCGGCTTCATCATCCAAGCCGGAGGAGGCGGTAGCTGCTTTCCGCTCGGCACCCGCTCGCCCTTCGAGCGGCGCTCGAACTTTCCGGACGTCGACTCCGGAGGCGGAGGCGGCAGGGTATCGGGCACGGAAGCGGTACGCATCGGCTTGTCGCTCATGGGGGCGCCCCCTCTGACACAGTTTCAGATGTGCCGCTCGCATTTCGTGCAAGCCCCGAAAGATTGCGGGTTTTTTCGCGCTCAGAACGTGAACTTGACGGAGGGAGCGCTGCGTGTGGCGGGGCCGTGATGGACGGCTTCGACGTTGTTCCCGTCCGGATCGAGCAGGAACGCGGCGTAGTAACCGGGATGATACGGCCTCTCTCCGGGGGCGCCGTTGTCCTTGCCGCCGTTCGCGAGACCGGTGCGGTAAAACGCTTCGACCATTTCGCGCGACTCGGCCTGGAACGCGAGGTGCGCGCGGCCCGTGCGCTGTCCGGCAGCGGCGGGACTTTCCGCGGTCGAGATGAAAAGCTCGTCGGCCCAGATGTGATCGTCGGCCTCGCCCCCGAGAGGAACGCCGAGCACCTCGAACACGGCGCGATAGAACCGCTTGCTCGCGCCGATGTCGGCGACGACGAGTTGTACATGATCGAGAAGGCGCCCGCGGTGAATTTCCATCGTTTCCATGCGAGCTTTCTAGGGCGTTCGCCGGCGCGCGGCTAGGTCACGTCCGTCTCGTTTTGTCGGACGCCCGCCCCGTTTTGGGGCGAATCGCAACGCTCACTCCATCCAGCGGATCGCGATGGTTCCCACTTCGGTGCACGGGCTCCAGCAATCGACGCCGCTGATGAAATTCTCCGAGTACGAGTACGACAGGGTGCCCGAAGCGACGTTGCCCTGGATGAGATGGTCCGTTCGCCAAGTGCAATCGTCGGGACTCTGCTCGGGACCGATGATGACCGACCCCGTGAGGTAAACGTCCCCGTTCGCGACGGACCCGCTGAACGTGATGGAGCCGAGCGTGGCGCTGACGAAGCCGCCGTTGCACGGGTACTCGATGCGCCCCTCGCTCGATTTTTCGACGGGAAAATCGACGCAATTCGGACTCGAGGGCGTCGACCCCGTCACGACGAGCGTCGGGCGGCAGTCGCCGAGCTCGCAGTCGGAGTCGGTGACGCCGTCGCAATCGTCGTCCTTGCCGTTGCACGTTTCCGGTTCGCTCGAGCCCAAGCTGCAACCGAAACAGGTCCTCACGTCGTCGGTACAAAGGTCGACGTCGGGTCCGTCGCACGCCTCGCCGACACGGAAGTCCTCGTCGACTCGGCCGTCGCAATCGTCGTCGATGTCGTTGCACGTTTCCGGCGCGGGCTCGACCGCGCCCGTGCATTCCCCGAACACGCCGTCTTCGCAAATCGCCGTGCCCGGCCGGCACGCGCCCACGCTGCTACCGCACGGACCGAGCTCGCCCTCTTCGCAGGGCTCGACCAGCGGAAGCTCGGTCCGCGACCCGCACCCGTCGAGCAACGCCACGACCGACGCCGAAACGAAGAGCGCGAAAACCCTCACCAGCACCGGTAACGAGTCTACCCCCTCCGCTTCTCGAGCGCCCTGAAATCCAGGCGACGCTTCGAAACGGCTCGGGATCTCGCGGAGTCCGGCGCCGGCTCACCGGCGCGAGCCGGCGCAGCGGCCGCACGTTCAGCGCGGAGCGATGGGCGCTTTTCGAAGGCGCCCCCACGCGACGAGCGCGGCGAGCGCGCCGTACACGAAGTTGATGGGCAGCGCCCCGAACTCACCGCGCGCGACGTGAAAGATGGCGGCGAACACCATGACGACGACGAGACCGATCGCGGCGAGGGGCGTCAGCACGGGTTTGATGCGTGTCGCCGCCGGTAGAATCAAACCAATCGCCGCCGCGAGCTCCGTGACCCCGATGAACCGCACGAGCGCCGCGGGCACCGCGCCCGGCCACACCATTTTCTCGGCGAGCTCGGCGATGGGTTGTGTCGCTTTCATCCATCCCGCCATTCCGAAGCTGACGGCGAGCAATACCTGCACCACCCAGAGCGCGATGTTCCAAGCCTTCGGCGCCGTGTGCGGCGGCGCAGACCGAGGCCCAGCTACGGGAGCAGCAACGTCCACGTGCATGATTCGTCTCCTTGAGTTCGCGGTAAACCTCGGAACTCGTCGCAAGCTTACGCGGCCCTCGCGCCTTGCAAGGGAGGCGAAAGGCTACGCCTCGCCAGACACGATATGTGCCGGCATTTCGAATCCCAGCGTGCCGTCCTGTCGCACCCAGTCACCGATCCAGGCTCGCGGTGAGCGCCGCGAACGTCGCCGCGGCGGGCGTACGCAGCGCTAGTAGTGCGGCGGCGGTTCGTTCGGCATGTCGCGGGCACCGAGCTCGCTCCGGAGCTCGCGCTCGAGCGACGTCACGCGCAGGGCGAGGGCGTCGGTGGCTCGGTGGAGCGAGATGACGACCTCGTTCAGCTCCGCGATGAGCTTGTCCTGATAGGCGACCTTCTCCTCGAGCTTGAGAACGCGCGCTTCGTCGGCGTCGGGTCCGTTCGGTGGATTGGGCATGGGCGAGCCTAGCGCACCGCGGCGCTTCGAAGCCCGGGCGCCCTACCCCGAGCTTCCGCCGCACAGGAGCACGAGCCCCAAATCGTCGCTTTCGCCGCAGACCTGGTTCTCACACGCGCCGCCGAGACACTGGTCATAGTAGGTGCAGGCGCTGCCCGTGGGGACTCGAGGCGTGCAGCTTGCCGACGAGCAGTACGTTCCCACCGCGCATTCTTCGGAAAGTACGCACGCGCCGCCCGCGGGGACGAGTCGCACGCACGCGGTGCCGTCGCAGCGCAATCCGTCGGCGACGTCGCACGAGTAGACACGGGGCTCGCCCTGGTTCGAGCTGCTGATGCTGGTGCCGTCTTCGAGCACGGTCCACGCGCACGGCGTGCTGCCCTCCGTGCCCTCGACGACGAGCTGGCAGCTTCGCCCTCCCGCATCGGACTCGACGCAACGCACGCCGCCTTCCGAGGAGAGCGCACAATCACCGGGCGAGCTGCAGCCGTCGCCGGGAGCACCGTGGCCCTCGGGCGTGAAAACTTCTGCGCAAACCTCGGGGAAGTCGCCGGTTCCCTCGCAGAAGGCCGTTCCGTTCACGGTGTCGAGCCACGCCGAACATTCCTTCGCCGCGGTCTCGTCGAACCCGTAGTCGGTCGCCGTGAAGGTCGAGCCGAGGAGCGCCCGACATTGCGCGCCGTCCGCCGGCAATGCCGCTTCGACGCAACAAGGCATGAGCGCACGGCAGTAGCTCGCGAGGAAGTCGGACAACGCGAAGTCGCTGCCGTCATCCCCACCGCCTTCGGACCTGCCCGAGCAAGCAGCCGCGACGAGCGGCAGCGCCAAAAATCCTAAAAGAAGCTTCTTCATGATGAATCTCGCGCAAAAGCAAGGACCATGCCCTTCGCTGAGCCAGCGAATTTGCGGAGAATAACCCGAAAGCGGGGTGACGCGAGAGTTCACAGGTGTGCACGCTCGGGCGCTGTCAGGTCTTCGCGGTGCGCTCGGGCGCCGCGCTCAGACACAAATGCTGACGCCGTTCGTCAGCGTGAGGCACTCGAGGGGCGCCTCGCAGTCCGCGCTCGTCGAGCAGCTCTTGTAACAAAGCTCGTCGTCACACGTGTCGCCGCCGAACGCCTCGCAGTCGCTCGCGTCACGACAATCCGCGGTGCACACGGGGTTCAGGAAGGTCGCGCAGTACGTGCGCGAGAACGGATATGCCCCGCACGCCGGTTGGCCGTTCTCGCAGGGCACTCCGACTCGTTCCTCGTCCGCCGGGAGCTCGAGAAAGGCCTCGAGATAGATCTCGAGCTCGTCACCGAGTCGCGCCCGTTCCGCGAGCTCGTAAAAGCCCCCGGTGACGTACCCCGAAAGGGGCAGCACGACGCCTCCCTCGAGAGGCGGGCCCAACATCGCGCCGGTCTGCCGGACCGCGTCGAATGGCGGAAGTTCGTGGCGCCCCGGGCCGGATTCGGTCACGACGGCAGTGAGCCGAAAGCGCAAGCCCAAGAGATCGAAGCCGAGGCTTCCGTCGGGATAGAGCAAGCATGCCGTTCCGGAAATCAGGCTGAACTCGATTTCATCGACGAAGCCCGTGACGTCGCTGCCGCCGACGGTCCCGGGCGCCATCACATCGTCCGTCACCGCGCACCTGAAGGTTCCCATGAGCGCGTTGTCGGGAACGTCGACACACACGCCTTCCGAAACGCGGCAGCCCTTGCCGCGCTCGCACTCGGTCGACGAGCTGCACGGCTCTCCGTCGAACGTGGGCTCTGGGTAGCACCCCGCCACGGTGACAAGAACGGGCCAAAGGGAGCGAAGCGAACAACGCATGGCGGGAGCCTCAGGGTCCGGGCGGCGGGGAAGGCGGCGACGGAGCGTCGCTCGGCGGTGGTGTGTCCGGCGCCGGCGAAGGAGCGGCGGGGGCTTCGGGCGCGGCGGGCGCGGGCGGGTCCGGTTGCGCGGGTGCGGGTGAGGGTGGCGGCGCTGGCGGTGGCGGCGGTTTTTGCGATGGCGGCTGGAGGGGCTTCGAGTCGAATCCGGGAACCGGCTCGATGTCGGCCGGGTTGAACGGGATATCGACCGGTACGGTCTTCTTGATCGTGGCCTTGGCTTCCTCGAGCGTGACCACGCTCGAGAGCACGAGAAAGAGCGCATCGGACGACGCACCGACGCGCGTGGGACCACCCGCCGTCCCCCCTTCGCTCCGCGGGCGCCCGTCGATGGTGATGAAGTCGCCGGCAGAGTGGAGGTAAGCAGCGCCGATCGTGGTGTCGAAGCTCCCGAGCGTGATGCCGAGACCGAGCGTGCCGCCGAGCCTGTTCATACGAAAACGGTAGAGCTCGGCGGTGCCGACCGAGTACGTCGGCTCGTTCGAGAAGCCCGTCAGCGCGCCGAACCTCAGCGCGAAGAGCTGCGAGAGAACGAGCTCCGTGCCGGCGGAGAAGTCGACTACGGATCCCACGTCGACGTCGACGCTGTACGGACGCTCGTAGAGGCGCGGCAGCTGACCGAGACTGCGATCGGAGCCACGTGCGACGCCCCGGTCGGCGAGCGCGCTTTTCCTCGAATGAAAGTAGACGACGTCCGCGGCGAGCGAGAAGCTTTCGCGATTGTCGTAGGCGACCCCCAGGTTGAGGCGGAGGGGGCGATCGGCGTAGTGGTGACCGTCCGAAACGCTCGTCGCGATACTTTCGAGCGTGGCGTTCGAGATATCGGCGGGATCATTTCCGCCGCCGCGCGCTTCGAACTCGCGCTCGAGGCTGCCCGTGAGGTGCATCGTCGGCACGGCGACGCCCGTCCCGAGCCAGACGTGCTCGGCGAGCTCGACCTGCATTCCCGCGATGGGCGCGAACGCGAACGAGCTCCGTTTCACCGCCCTCTTGTCGGACATTTCCGAGACGATGGAACCGCCGGCCGCCGTGAAAAATTGCGTGAACTGAAGCGACTCGAACTCTTGGACGAAGAGCGCGTAGAGCGAGAGGCCGAGCCGGAATCCCTTGCCGATTCCGAGCGCGTAGGTCGGCCCCACGTAGTAGTCGGTGCGGCGGCGCGAGACGGAACCGCTGTCGACGAGCGTGCCGTCGATACCGGGAAACTCGGTGCGCTGGGTCGCGACGACCTCCGTGAGCTCGAGGCTCGGAATCACGAGAGAGACGCCGGCGAGCGTTTGAACGTGACTCTCGGGCGGGTTCAGGCGCTTCAGGTACATGACGGCCGTCGGCACCTCGATCACGCTCCCGGCGCTGACTTTTTGGCTCTCGACGCGGCCGGGGCCGAAGCCCGCAGGCGTCCCCTTCGGATAGAAGAAGTCGTCGATGCCGAGCCTTTGGTAGGCGTAGATGCTCGCCGAGACGGCGAAGACGTCGCCCGGTACCCCAGCGAGTCCGGCGGGATTGAGATACGGCATCGCCGAATCGTTGCCCGCGGCGGTACCCGCGCCCCCCATCGTTGCGGTGCGGCCGCCGATCGGGACGTCGCGCTGCGCCAGCGCGGGCGCCGCCCATACGGTCGCAGCGCTCGCGACCGCTACCCGGCTCAGGAAACGAAAGCGTCCGAACGTCACTGGCAGAGCTCCGCCGGCGCGCAAGCTTGAACGCCC
>DASUTR010000973.1:0-2342 GCA_036374535.1 Polyangiaceae bacterium | reverse complement strand
AGAGCAGGGTCTGGCGGTTCGCCGGCAGGTGCGACAGGATCGCGTTGATCTGCGGGAGAAACCCCATCGACAGCATCTCGTCGCTCTCGTCGAGTACGAGCTGTCGCACGGCCGACGGATCGATGGTCCCGCGATGCAGATGATCGAGCACGCGCCCCGGGGTTCCCACCACGACCTGAGCGCCCGCCTTGATCTCTGCGACCTGCCGCGGCATCGGCGCGCCGCCATAGACGGCGGTGACGCGCACGCCGCGGTGCTTGGCGAGCGCGGTGAGCTCGCGCGTGACCTGGAGAGCAAGCTCCCGTGTCGGACAGAGCGCGAGTGCTTGGACGGCGGCGACGTTGCGCCGCACGAGCTGGTCGATGATCGGCAAGCCGAACGCGGCGGTCTTGCCGGTGCCCGTACGCGCCTGGACCACGAGATCCTTGCCGCGCGTCGCGGGCTCGAACACCGCGAGCTGCACGGGCGTCGGATGCACGTAGCCGAGCTCGTCGACGGCGCGGCGCACCTCCGCGGTGAGAGGCAATGCGTCGAAGGTGGGTAGGTCTGTCGTTTCCGAGCTCATGGGGACTCGAGCTCGCGCTCGAGATCGCGTGCCCGTTTTCGATCCCGGGCAAGGGCAGTCGCCTCATACCGTACCGCGTGCTCTTCGGCATAGCGGAGGCTATCGATTTCGCGGAGAATTCTTCGCTCGTCCGGCGCTCGGCAAAGATCGGCGAGGTTCGGCCTGGAATTCCACTCCGGCTCGAGCGCTCCTCGAAACCGCGCGAGGCTCTCGCGTTCGCTCGCTTCGGCGAGGCTTGCCGCCGCGCTTCGGCCGCGCACCACCGCGCGAAGCAGGGCAAGCTGACCTTGCTTGCAGCTCGCGGGCTCCGGCCCCCGGCTCGGGGACCAAACGTCCTGCATGATTTGGAACGACCAGACCGCGGTGGGGACGCTCACCAAGATGGCGAAGAGCGCGATACCGAGCCGCCGGCCGAGCCGTGCCACGCGCGGCACTGCGGGTCCAGCCATGGATTCCGGCGTTTTGCCCCTTCGCGAGGGGCTCGTCAAACCCGAAGCCCCCGTTGACCCTCGGCCCGGCCTACCCCATAATTCTTTCACAAGAATTTGAAAGCTCAGAAACTCGCAGAGGCTCCCGGCGTCGGACTCGAGGCGGCCACCGCTGCCTTGAGCGACACGGCCCGCTCGAAGGCTCCCGGGGAGCGTGCCGAACGGCGTCTCGGGGAGCTGCAGGGGCTCTTCAGCGAGGATCTCGCTTGGGTCGAGCGCGGGCTTGCCAGCGCGGCCGAAAGTGGCCCGCGGCCCGCGACCGACGCCGCACGGCACCTGCTCGAGCGCGGCGGCAAGCGCGTACGTCCCCTGGCGCTCTTGCTGAGCTCCGCTTGCTTCGGCGGCATCAGCGAAGCGGCCCGCGAGCTCGCCGTCGTCGCCGAGCTCGTTCACAACGCGACCCTGCTCCACGACGACGTCATCGACGACGGCACGGAGCGGCGGGGCGCGGCCGCGGCGCGCGTGCTCTGGGGTAACGGCGTGAGCGTGCTCGCCGGCGACCTTCTGCTCGTTCACGCGCTCGATCGCACGAGCAAAGTCGCCCCCGAGGTCATGCCCGAGCTCATTCAGACGCTCCGCAGACTCGTCGAAGGCGAGATTCTGCAGCTGCGCGGTCGCGTCGAGCTCGACGTCTCCCAGGCGACCTACGAGCGCATCCTGCGCGACAAGACCGCGTCGCTCTTCGCGTGGGCGGCTCGCACCGGCGCGCGGGTCGCCGGCGCCGACTCACGTTCGGAGCTCGCGCTCGCACATTTCGGAGAAGAGCTCGGCGTTGCGTTCCAGCTCGTCGACGACGTGCTCGACTACAGCGGCGAACGCGCGGGCAAGAACCTTTACGCCGACCTCCGCGACGGTAAGCTCACGCTTCCGCTCGTGCTCGCCGTCGAGCGTGACGCCGAACTCCGCGCGCCGCTCGCGCGCATCTTCGCCGGCGATCGAGAGCCCGTCGCCGCGGTGAGCCGCGCCGTCGTCGAATCGGGTGCGTGCGACGCCGTGCGCGGGCGCGCTCAAGAGCATACGAAGCGGGCCGTCGCGGCGCTCGAAGCCGTCGCGATGAGCCCGGCGCGGTCGCTGCTCACGGGCGTCGCCGAAGCGCTGTCGGCGCGCGTGGCGTAAGGCCTTCAGCGCGGGCGAGGACTCGAGTTACTCGGGCGCTCAGTTGAGCTTGCCCGGAGGCACCGAGTGGTCCGGCTCCGGATCGAGGAACGTGGCGGTGATTTCGCGCTCGAGAGCGGCGGCGATTTCGCTCTCGACGAGCTCGATGGAGCCGGCGAGCCTCTCGACGTTTC
>DASUTR010000972.1:0-11496 GCA_036374535.1 Polyangiaceae bacterium | reverse complement strand
AGCTCCATCGCTGCGGGGAGGGGACGTTTTGCCGGGCCGACAACCGCTGCGGGGTGGGTTGTGACAGCGACCTCGGGTGTCGCGGCATCACCTGCGACGTAGCGACGAATACCTGCACGGGGTGTCTCGGCAACGACGATTGCAATCCGGGCACCGTCTGCTCGGAGGCGCGTTGCGTCCCCGGCTGCGCAGCCGATGACCCGTGCCCCACGGGTTTTTCGTGTTGCGGCGGCGTCTGCAAGAACCCCAACACCGACGCGACGGGCTGCGGCGCCTGCGACACGCCGTGCGAGCTCACGGGGCAGTGTATCAACGGCGTGTGCGGACCCGGGCCGTGCGCGCCGGGTGTCGGCGAGTGCAACGGCGACGCCGCCGACGGCTGCGAAACCGACCTCGTGGACGATCCCGCGAATTGCGGGCGCTGTCGCGCCGTGTGCGCGTCGGGACGGTGCAGCGGCGGCACGTGTACGTCGGTCGAGTGCGCGCCCGGCACCGCCGATTGCAACGGCAGCGAGTCCGACCGCTGCGAAACCAGCCTGAACACCGTCACGGATTGCGTGATGTGCGCGCGCGCCTGCAGCGACGTGAACGGCGAGCCTTCGTGCACGAGTCGAGGCTGCGCCATCGCCTGCAGCGAGGGGTTCGGGGACTGCGACGACGACGTCGACACGGGTTGCGAGACGAACCTCGGCGACGACGCCGAGCACTGCGGCGCGTGCGGAGTCGTCTGCGAGAACGAGAACGGCAGCACGCGCTGCGTCGACGCGGAGTGCCGGCCGACCTGCGCCGAGGGCTTCGACGACTGCGACGGCGATCCGGAGAACGGCTGCGAGACGGATCTCAGGAGCTCGCTCGACGCTTGCGGCGCTTGCGGCGCGGGCTGCAGTCCGGCAAACGCCGAAGGTTCGTGCGTGGAAGGCGTGTGCGAAGCGGCGTGCGACGAGGGCTTCGAGAACTGCAACGGCGACATCGACGACGGCTGCGAGGCCGATCTCGCGACGCCGGAGACCTGCGGAGCTTGCGATCACGCATGCAGCGCGAACGGCGGCATGGCCGCTTGCAACGAGGACGGCACCTGCGGCATCACCTGCAACCAGGGGAGCGCCGACTGCATCAACGGCGCCCTCGACGGCTGCGAGACGAACACGAACGTGAGCGTGCTCCACTGCGGCATGTGCGGACACGCCTGCCCGTCGGCCGTCGGCGTTCCGGCGTGCAACGACGGCGTGTGCGGCGTGTCGACCTGCACGGATCCGAACCGCGAGTGCGACGGCGACGACGCGACCGTCTGCGAGACCAACGTCACGAACGACGCCACGCACTGCGGCGCCTGCGGCACGACGTGCTTCTACCCGAACGGCACCGGCGTCTGCGTCAACCGCGGGTGCGTGCTCGACGAGTGCAACGACGGATTTTCCGATTGTAACGCCGCGCTCGGCTGCGAAACGCGCCTCGGAACTCTGGACAATTGCCGCACCTGCGGCGAAACCTGCCGGAACGAGCACGGCACGACGAGCTGCGAAGCGAACGGCTGCGTGCCGGCGTGTCAGGTCGGTTGGGGCGATTGCGACGGCAACCGCAACAACGGCTGCGAGACCGAGCTCAATTCGCTAACGAACTGCGGGGCGTGCGGGCGCTCGTGCACGACGGCCCACGGCCGGCCGAGCTGCGCGTCGGGGACGTGCGAGGTCGCGACCTGCGACGCCGGCTGGGACGACTGCGACGGCGCGGCCGCGAACGGCTGCGAGCGACCGCTGAACACGCTCTCCGACTGCGGGGGTTGCGGCGTCATGTGCAACCTCGCTCGCGCGAGCGAATCGTGTGCCACCGGCAGCTGCACCCTCGTCGCCTGCGACGCGGGCTACAGCGATTGCACGGCGACGGCCGGCTGCGAAACAGCGCTCGGGACGACCTCGAACTGCCTTTCGTGCGGCGACGCTTGTTCGAACACCCACGGGGCGACGGCGTGCAACGCCACGACGGGCTGTCAGCCCACGTGCGACGCGGGCTGGAAGAGCTGCGACGGAAACCGCGGCAACGGTTGCGAGCGCAACATCCGCACGCTCACGGACTGCGGCGATTGCGACGTCGATTGCGATCTCGCGAACGCCACGGAATCGTGCTCGACGGGCAGCTGCGCGCTCGTCGGCTGTACGGGCGCCTTCGGCAACTGCGACATGAACGCGGGCACCGGCTGCGAGACCCCGCTCGGCACGCTCGCGAACTGCATGAGCTGCGGTAACGCCTGCTCGAACCCGCACGGCGCTTCGAGCTGCAGTCCGACGGGCGGCTGTCAGTACACCTGCAGCACGGGGTGGGACAGCTGCGACGCCAACGCCGCGAACGGCTGCGAGACGTCGATCTTCAGTCTGACCCACTGCGGCGCCTGCGGCGTGCCGTGCGACGTTCCGAATTCGAACGAGACCTGCGGCAGCGGCACGTGCAGCGGCACGACGTGCGCGCCCGGCTTCGCCGAGTGCGTCGCGGGCGCGCCCGCCTGCGAGACCCCGCTCGGCACGACGGCGAATTGTCGTTCGTGCAACGAAGCCTGCACGAACGCGCACGGCACGACGACCTGCAACGTCACGAGCGGCTGCTCGCCGACGTGCACGGCCGGCTGGAAGAGCTGCGACGGCATCGCCGACAACGGCTGCGAGCGCGACATCCGCACGCTCACGAGCTGCGGCGACTGCGACGCGCCGTGCAGCTTTCCGAACGCCGCCGCGTCGTGCGCTACGGGCGCGTGCACGATGGGCGCGTGTTCGTCGGGCTTCGCCGATTGCGGCTCCGGCGCCGGTTGCGAGACGCAGCTCGGTACGGCGACGAACTGCGCGAGCTGCGGCAACGCCTGCACGAACGCGCACGGCTCGAACGCGTGCGGCGGGACGCCGGGCTCGTTCGACTGCTCGCCCACGTGCGACGCGGGCTTCAAGAACTGCAACGGCGACCCCGACGACGGCTGCGAAACCAGCGTCACGACCGCGGCAAACTGCGTCAATTGCGGTCAGGTCTGCGCGTTTCCGAACGCGAGCGCGTCGTGCGCGACGGGCGCCTGCATGATGACGGGCTGCAGTGAGGGGTTCGCCGATTGCACCGCTGCGCCGGGCTGCGAAACGGCGCTCGGGACGGCGGCGAACTGCGCGACCTGCGGCGACGCTTGCACGAACGCGCACGGCGGTACGGCGTGTGCCGGCTCGCCGGGCAACTACGACTGCGCGCCCACCTGCGCCGCGGGCTTCGCGAGCTGCAATGGAAACCCCGACGACGGCTGCGAAACCGCGACGACGACGCTCACCGACTGCGGCGCGTGCGGCGCGCCCTGCTCCTTCGCGAACGCCGCCGAGTCGTGCTCCACGGGCAGCTGCACCATGGGCACGTGCGACGCCGGCTTCGGCAACTGCGACGCGCAGAGCGGCAACGGCTGCGAGACGACGCTCGGCAACGTCACTCACTGCAACGCCTGCGGCAATGCGTGCACGAATTCGCATGGAACGACGAGCTGCGCCGGCGCCCCGGGTGCTTACGACTGCGCTCCGGTGTGCGACGCCAATTGGGGCAGCTGCAACGGCAATCCCGACGACGGCTGCGAGACGGATCTCACGACGACCGCGAACTGCGGCCAGTGCGGTCGCGCGTGCAGCGGGGCGACACCCTTCTGCGTGCAGGGGGGCTCGGGCTACGCGTGCGCGGCGCAGCTCAGCATCTCGTACGTGAGCGACACCGACCACACGAGCGGCAGCACGAGCTCGACCTTCGCGCATACGCTCGTCACGCCTATCGGGCAGGCGCGCATCGTGATCCTCACGCTGGCGCTCGCGGCGAACGCTACCGGGTCGGTGCCCGAAGTGGTGACGTTCGGCGGAACCGCAATGACCCAGTATCCGGCGGCGTCGACGACGCCGTTCGGCAACAACCAGGCATTCGTCGCCGTCTACTATTTGCTCGACGCCTCGCTCGGCGGCGCCGGCGCGAAGACGGTCGTTCTCGACGCGACCGGGGGCATGAACAACCCCACGCAGATCCGCGTGAATCTGCTCGAGTTCAAGGGCGTGCACCAGACCACGCCCATCAGCAACGCCGTCAACGCGACGAGCGGCAACTGCGGGAGCTCGCAGTGGCCCATCCATGCGATCACCACTCAGAACGCTCAGTCGTTCCTGGTCGATATCACCGCCGCTTACACGGGGGGCGGCGTCACCGGCACGGCGTCGGGCGGGCTCACGAACACGCTGTCGTACGTCGCGAGCTCACCCCTCGCGGCGCTCGGCGGCTACCGTGGTCCGCTTGCCGTCGGAAGTTACACCGTCGGCTGGAACGTGAGCGCCTGCAACAACGCGTCGCACACGATCCTCGCCCTCCGACCCGCAACCGCGCCGTAAAAGCCTTCCCGGCTTCGTCGGCTCGGTTCCGCTGCGGCGAGTTTGCCACGTAACGACAGCGGAACACGCGTGCCCCATGGTGCTGAAACTCACCGGGCAGATCGCCATGGCTTAACCTTACGCCGTCCGAAGGTACGGCCCTGAAAAGCGACGGCGGCATCCTCGCGCGTTACGAGCGCGTCACGCCGTCGCATTCCGTCGCAGTGCCCGACGTTTCGCCCGTGGCACCGCTCTTGCTCGTTGGCGCCTCGTCGAAAGGTAGCCTACTCATGAAAACTCGAGTTTCTTCGAAGCCGTCCGGTCTCGTTCTTGGCGCGTCCGCCGTTCTCCTTGCCGTGTCGTTCTCCGCTTGTGGTGACGATGACGACGGCGATGGAGATGGTGATGACGGAAACGGAGGGAAGGGCGGCACTGCAGCCCGCGGCGGCACGTCGGGGCAGGGCGGGACGTCGGGTGAAGCCGGCACGCCTGGCCAGGGCGGCACGGCAGCAAGGGGTGGTTCGGCCGGCAGAGGCGGCACTTCCGGTCAGGGCGGCACGGCGGGCACCGGCGGCGACGCCGGCGGCGGCATGGGTGGCGAAAATGTCGGCGGCATGGGCGGCGAGGGTGGCGGGGCAGACCTCGCGGATCCCTGCCGCGGTCTCGAAATTCCGGCGGATCAGCACTACGCGGCGCCGGGTCTCTGCGTGCGGGCGGTGGCAACGGAACAGGGTCGGCTGCGTCAGATCGCCTTCACGTCGAACGGCGATTTGATCGGCGTCACGGTTCCCGGCAGCATCGTTCGCTACCGCGACGTGAACGACGACGGCTCGTTCGAGGGGAGCGACGAGATCGTCACCCTCGGTGCGACGGGAACTCCGAACGGCAACAACGCTCACGTCGACGAAGCCGCGGGCTTTCTCTATGCGGGAACCGGTGCCGGAGTGGCGCGCTGGGCCTACGACCCCGAATCGGACACGCTCGGAGCGCGCGAAGAGGTCGTCATCGGGCAGCCGTCGACCGGTACGCACGTTTACCACACGGTGCACGTGTACGACGGCATGCTCTATGTGCACTCCGGCTCGGAGAACAACGCGGTTGCGCCCGCGTCGCCCGAGTACGATACGAATCGCTCCGTCCTCAAGCGCTTCGATCTCGACGACTTCACGCCCGGTACGCCGTTCGCGTGGACGGCGGGCGAGGTCTTCGTGCTCGGTGTCCGCAACATGGTGGGCTTCACGCGCAACGCCGCCGGCCGCATGTACGGCGTCGTGAACGGGATGGACAACCTCATGTACGCCGGACAAGACGTGCACGTGAACAATCCGGGCGACGACCTCGTCCGGCTCGAGCTCGGCGGCCGGCACGGCTACCCGTACTGCTTCACCGCACAGCACATCTTGCAGGCTGGTACGCCGGTCGCCGCGGGCACGCAGCTCGTCGCGGCCACGGATCCGACGGCTCCCGATCCGGATTTCGTCAATCCGCGCGACCAGGCCTGGTGCACGGCGAACTCCGAGGTGCCGGAGACGTTCTTCCCGGCCCACACCGCGCCGCTCGACATCACGTTCTTCGACGGCCCGTCCGGCAATTTGCCCGAGGCGTGGCGCGGCGGAGCGTTCGTTGCGCTCCACGGTTCGTGGAACACGACGCCGTCGGTCGGCCACAGCGTGGTTTTCGTACCGTTCGACGCCGCGGGTAACGCGCCCATGCCCGTCGCGAACGTCGACGAGACGGACTTCCCCCACACCGTCGTTTTCGGCGGCGGACAGGGCTCGACCCACGATGACGGCATCTGGAGCTGGTCGGCGGACGGCACCGGAGAAAGCCCGGTACGTCCGGTCGGCGTCGCGGTCTCGCCCGTGGACGGCGCACTTTATGTCTCGAGCGACAACGGGATGGTCGTCGGTGGCGCGACTCCGCCCATGCAGGGCGCCCTCTACCGCATCGGTATCCGCCGAGAGTGAGCGCGCGTTCCGAGCGCGCCGAGCTCGCCTGGAAACGGGCGAGCTCGGCGCGCTTGCCCGTTTGCGAAAAGCGGGCGCTAGAAGCCCGGATCCTCCCGCCAGCTCGGCTTTTTCTTACTGGACGCGGGCGTCGCGGACGACGACGCGGGCGTCGCCGCGGGGCGCGGGCGGCCCGGCGCGGTCGCGGGTGCCGGCGCTTCGACTTCGACCTGAATGCCGGAATCGTCCGACACCGGAGCGGTCGGTTCGACGCGCGGCGCGGGCGCTTCGACGGCCGTCGTCTTCGTGAGCGCGCTGGCGAGCCCCGTCGCGGCCGCCGGTTTCGGCGGGGAGGGTCTGCGCGCGATGAGAAACGCGATGGTCCCGACGACGATCGCGATGCCGGCGAGCCAGATCGACATGCGCGCGCGACTGCCGCGGCGGAAACCGTGGTCGCGCTCGGGGAGCAGGCTCTGCGTGATGCCGACGGTGGAAACGCTGCTCACTCCCGAGGAAGCGCTGAGCCCCTCGAGCGTGGCGGAGGCCGGCAGGAGCGACGCGCGATCGGCGCGGCGCAGCGCGTCGACGAGCGCGGCCCGCTGGGCTTCCTGATGTGCGCCGAGCAGCTGCTTTATGAACTCCGAGACGCGCTCGCCGCCGTGAACGCGCTCGGCTTCCGGTAGCGTATTTTCCAGGGCGCGCGCGAACTCGATGGCGGTCGAATAGCGCTTGTCGGGATCCTTCGAGATCGCCTTCATGAGCACCGCCTCGAGATCGGGCGGATACTGCATGAAGCGGCTCGGCGCGGGCGCGGGATCGGGCGACGAGATCGTGAAGAGCGTCGCGCCTTCGGATTCGCGACGGAACGGGTGCTTGCCCGTCGAAACGGCGTACAGCACGACGCCGAGCGCGAAGATGTCGGCGCGCCGGTCGAGCGAGTCGCCCCGCACCTGCTCGGGCGCCATGTAGCTGATCTTGCCCTTGAGCTGACCCGCGCGCGTCGCGCCGTCGCCCAGCATCGTCGCCTTGGCGAGACCGAAGTCGAGCATCTTCGTGAACCCGTCGAATCCCACCAGAATGTTCTGAGGGGACACGTCGCGGTGTACGAGACCCACCATGCGGCCGTCGTCGTCCTTGAGCTCGTGCGCGGAATGAAGCCCTTCGGCGGCGTGGGTGATGATGTGAATCGCTACGGGTCCCGGAATGCCCGTGCCCTTCGCGGCCTTCATGAGCTGGTTCAGGGGCACCCCGTCGACCCACTCCATGGCGATGAAGAGCACGCCGTTCTGCTCGCCGAGATCGAGCACTTCGACGACGTTCGGATGGTGGATGCGCGAAGCGAGCGTCGCCTCGTCGAGGAACATCTTCTCGAACTGAGCGTCCTCGCTGAGCTTCGGCAGCATCGTCTTCACGGCGACGATCTTGTGGAAGCCGCGGGAGCCCTTGAGGCGCGCCGCCCACACCATCGCCATACCGCCTGCCGCGACGGGCAGGAGCAGCTCGTACCGGCCTAGTACGTCACCGGGGCCGATGACCCGATGCAAGCTCGCGTTTGGGTCGGAGACCGGACTCACTCGATCCTCTTCGAACTATGTCCAGAAGGCGGCGTCCACTCAAGGGCCGCCACGGAAAGCGCTCGCTTTTCGAGCCCGGAGCAGGCTCGGTGACCCCTTGGCCCGAATCGGCTCGCGGCGCTAGCGCTATCTCGTCCCCGGCGCTAACGCGACTCGTAGACCCGCATCGCCGGGAGCTCCACGCAGGTCAGAAACCCGCCGTTGCCGCAGCCGGTGTCGATGCCGCAGACGTTCTCGTAGGCCCAGAGATCGCTCGGATCGTCGGGCGTGTACTCGGAGAGCTCCTGCGGGAGAAACTCCGTGCGGGTGTGCCCGAAGACGACGAGCTTGCCCCGGTACTCGCGAAAGAAGCTCTCGGTTCGAATCCACAGCATCACCATCGGGTCCTCGACCTTGGACGGGTGTAAAAATCCAGTCTCACCTGGCGGAAGCCCGGCGTGCACGTAGATGGCGTGGTCGTCTTCGTACCAATACGGAAGCTGGTCGAGCCACTGGATGACATCGTCCGGGAAGAACATCCCCGTCGTGAGCTCCATGAGCTCGTCCGCGCCCGCCTTCTCCCCCTCCTTGGGCACTGCGCCGCCGGTGTAGGAACGCATCGCCGAAAGGCAGCCGTTGCCGGGTGGAAGTACGAACTCGTCCCAGCCCTTCTTGCAGACTCGGAGCCACGCGTCCTCGTGGTTGCCGCGGAGCGCCACGACTTTGGCTTTCGTCCGAGAGTGGAAGCTCTTCACGGCGTCGACGACCGCGCGCGAGTTCGGGCCACGATCGAGGTAGTCGCCGAGAAACACGATGGTGTCCGTGCTTTCGAGCGGCGGCAGGCGCGAGAGGAGGGTGTTCAGGTGCTCGAGCTCGCCGTGGATGTCCCCAATCGCGAAGGTCCGCTTGCTCATCGTTTCCCGAACACCACGCTACCATGCCCCCCGGTCATGAAACTCGAACGTTTTTCGGCTGCCGGCGCGGTGGGGCGCCCGATCCGGCAAGAGCGGGGATTCTCGGTTGCGGTGGGCTCCGAGCAACTGCGCGTCGAGCTCGTGCGAGCCGATCTCGCACGCTTGTCGGTGTCGCGCGCCGGACGCTTCGACGAAACGCCCACGTTCGCGGCGGCGTCCGCGCCACCGCCGCGCGTGGAGTTCGAGCTCGCCGAATCTCATTCCGAGATCACGCTCCAAACGGCCGCTCTCCGCCTGCGCGTCGCTCGTCCCGAGCTCGCCATCGCCGCCGAGCGCAGCGACGGCACGTCCATTCTCGAGAGCGCTCGCGACGAACGCGGCCGGTCGCTAGCCTACGTGGTTCTGAACGACGCCTTCGCGCTCGCGCGCCGTCGAGCTCCGAACGACGCGCTGTTCGGGCTCGGACAGCGCACCGGGCGCTTCGAGCGCTCGGGCCGCCGCTTTCTCATGTGGAACGTCGACGTGCTCGCGCCGGGCGTTCTGCGCACGAACCGTCTCGACGTGCCGGACCCCGACGAGCACGGCTCGAGCACGAGCTTCGACCCGTACTATTCGAGCACGCCGTTCTTTCAGCACGCCCGGCGCCGCGCAGGCGCTGCGCGCAGCGACGCCGCGGGGTTCTTCTTCGACAACGGCTGGCCCGGCGAGTTCGACTTTCGCGACGGCGAAACGCTCTTCGTGCGCTTTTCCGGAGGCGCGTACACGGAGTACGTGTTCGCCGGGCCCGAGCTCTCGAGCATTCTCGAGGCGTACACCTTCGTCACGGGGCGGCCCGCGCTCCCGCCGCTCTGGAGCCTCGGACACCATCAGTGCCGCTGGCACGATTACACGGCCGAGGAGCTCCTCGCCGTCGGCGAGCGCTACCGCGCGCTCGGCGTTCCCTGCGACGCGCTGTGGCTCGACATCGGGCACATGGACGGCCACCGTGTCTTCACGTTCCACCCCGAGCGATTTCCCGACCCGGTGACGACGTTCGCGGAGCTCGCCACGCGCGGCTTTCGCACGGTGACGATCGTCGATCCCGGCGTGAAGCTCGAAGAGGGATTCTCCGTGTTCGACGAGGGCAAGAAGCGCAACGTGTTCTCGAAGACGCGCTCGGGCACGCTCTACGAGGGCGTCGTGTGGCCCGGACGCACGGCGTTTCCCGATTTCGTGCAGGAGCGCGGGCGCGCGTTCTGGAGCGAGCTCGTGGCGAAGCACGCGGCGCTCGGCGTTTCCGGGGTGTGGAACGACATGAACGAGCCCGCGACCGGCCCCGTCGAGCCGTTCGCGATGCGCTTCGATCGCGACGGCGCGAACGATCCGCACGAGCGCTGGCACAATCAATACGCCCTGCTCATGGCGCTCGCGACGCGCGATGGTCTCGAAAAGGCGCGCCCGGGCGAGCGGCCGTTCGTGCTCACGCGCGCGGCGTTCGCGGGCATTCAGCGCCTCGCCGCCCAGTGGCTCGGCGACGCGTCGTCGAACTTCGAGCACCTGCGCATGGGCGTCGCCATGGCGCTCGGTATGGGTATCAGCGGTCAGCCGTTCGTCGGCGGCGACGTTCCGGGCTTCGCGGGCGTCGCCGGTCCCGAGCTCGCGTCGCGCTGGTTTTCGTACGCGGCGCTCACGCCGTTCTGCCGCTGTCATCACGAGATGGGCAGCGGCGACCATTATCCGTGGTCCTTCGGCGCGGAGGTTCTCGCGACGGCACGTTCGGCGCTCGAGCTACGCTACCGCTTGCTGCCGTACCTCTACGGCGCGTTTCACGCTGCGAGCGCCACCGGCGCGCCCGTCCAGCGCCCGCTCGTGTTCGATTTTCAAGACGACGAGCGCGTCGCGTCGATCGACGACGAGTACCTCCTCGGCGACGCGCTGCTCGTCGCGCCCGTCCTCGACGCTGGCTCCACGTCGCGTTCGGTGTACCTGCCCGCGGGAGCCTTCGTCGATTGGCACTCGAAGGCGTTTCGCCGCGGCGGAGCCGAGATCGTCGTCCCCGCCCCGCTCGGCGTCTGTCCGATGTTCGTCGCCGCCGGCGCCGTGATCCCGATGCTCGCCGAAGCGCCGCAGACGACGATGAACGCCGCTCCCGAGCTGCTCGAGCTCCACGTGTTCGTCCCCGCGGAGAACGGGCGCCGGACGAGTCTCCTGTACGAGGACGACGGGATCAGCCACGCCTTCGCCGCGGGAGCGTACGTTCGAACGGAGCTCGAGCTCGAGCGGACCTTCGGGCGCGTGACGCTCGCAGCGAGGGTGACGGGCTCGGGCTTTCCCGAGCACTGCCGGCGCCGGTTCCGCGTCGTGTTCGCGAACGCCGCGCCGCATTCCGTGCGCGTGAACGGCGTACCGGTTCCAGGCGCGGGTGGCGGGTTCGTCTTCGCGAACGCCCGAGAACCCTTCGAGCTCGTCGCCGAGCTCTGACGTTCGTCAGCGCTGTTTGACGTAGAGGTACGCGAGCTGGACGACGTACCCGACGATGATGACGACGAGCGCGATGTTCACGAAGCGATCGATCATCCGTCCGAACTCGCGCAGTCTGGCGAGCAGGCCGAGGCGCGTGTGCAGGCCGAATTTGAGTGCCAGAAGCACGAGGCCGATGCCGAGGAGGATCTTCGAGAGCACGGGGAGCGATGGGGGCCGGGTTGGCGTGGGGCCGGGGGTCGGCTATCCTAGTCGGGTTGGTGCG
>DASUTR010000971.1:0-2145 GCA_036374535.1 Polyangiaceae bacterium | reverse complement strand
CGCGAGCGCGAGGTAGCCGTCGAGCAGCGCCGCGCGCGAGTAGGCGATGAAAAACCCGTCAGCGGCGAGCAGAGCCGCCGCGATGAAACCCGTCTCCACGCTTCGGAACAGGCGTGCCGCGGCGATCCCGCCGCACGCGATGGTCAGCATGCCGGCGATCCAGGCACCGGCTCTCCAGGCGAGCGGCCGATCGCCGAGAAGCTGCATGAGGCCGGCCATGATGAGCTTCCCGAGTGGCGGGTGATCGTTCACGTCGGGGGCGCCGTTCAGATAGTTGCGTGCGTTTTCGACGAAGTGGTGCTCGTCCCAGACGAACCCGGTCGGAAATCCGACGATGTGCGTGCGCAGAAAAACGCCGAGCACGACGAGAACGATGACGATCCATCCCGACGGCGAACGCAGGAACGAAATCACCTGGCTCGTCATGGGAGCTGCCGGGGTCCTGGTAGCGTGCATCGCTCGACGCACGCTAGGCTCGGGAGCTCCGGTCAGGCAAGGTCCGTGCGAGCGCTTCGACCGGCGGAGAATTCCGCGCTATGGTGCTGCGCCTTGCCATCCGAGACTCTGGCCTCCGTGCCCGCTCGCGGGGACGGGCCCGCGAGCGAGCGGGCGGGCGCTCCGGGCGCGGCTTCCCGCAAGCGCATTGCGATCTTCATCGTCGCCTACAACGCGGTCACCACGCTGCGTCAGGTTCTCGATCGAATCCCCGAGGAGATTTGGGACAAGGTCGAGGAGGTCTTCGTCTTCGACGATTCGAGCAAGGACGACACCATGCTCGTCGGCATGGGCTACAAGGCCCTGCACGGCAAGGCAAAGCTCAGCATCTTTCGCAACGAGAAGAACCTGGGCTACGGCGGAAACCAGATCCTCGGGTATCGCTACGCGATCGAGCAGGGATACGACATCGTCGCGCTCTTGCACGGCGACGGACAGTACGCGCCCGAAGCGCTTCCCGAGCTCTTGAAACCCCTCGAAGCGGGCGACGCCGACGCGGTCTTCGGTTCGCGAATGATGTCGAAGGGCGCGGCGCGTGAGGGCGGAATGCCGCTCTACAAGTACGTCGGGAACAAGATCCTCACGCACTTCGAGAACGCAATGCTCGGGACGTCGCTCAGCGAGTTCCACTCCGGTTACCGGCTCTACTCGTGCCACGCGCTCAAGCAGGTCCCGTTCGAGAAGAACACGTCGGACTTCCATTTCGACACGCAGATCATCATTCAGTTTCACGCAGCGGGACTCCGCATCGTCGAAAAGCCGATTCCGACGTACTACGGCGACGAGATCTGCCACGTGAACGGGATGAAGTACGCGAAGGACGTGGTGAAGTCGGTGGTCGAGTACCAGCTCCACGAGATGGGCCTTCACCACCACCCGAATTACGAAGTGGCGCCCTCGTACAAGCTGAAGAAGAGCCCGCTCTCGTCCCACTCGCAGATCTTGGGTCTGGTCGGGCCGAGCCCCCGTCGCGTTCTGGACATCGGTTGCGGCCAGGGCGAGCTCGGCCACGCGCTCGTGCAGAGGGGGCACACGGTCACCGGTATCGACTACCGCCCGCCGCACTTCCCGCTCGACGAGTTCATCGAGTCCGACCTGTCGAACGGGCTGCCCCCGATAAGCGTAGACCGAAAATTCGACGTCATCTTGCTCGCCGACGTGCTCGAGCACTTGGCTGATCCCCTGTCGCTGCTACGCCAAGCGGTCGCACGTCTCGCCGACGGCGGCTCGATCCTCGTCTCGCTGCCGAACGCGGTGCACTGGTCCATGCGGCTGCAGGTCGCCTGGGGGAAATTCGACTACACGAACAAGGGCATTCTCGACCGCAGCCACCTCAGGTTCTTCACCAAAGCCTCGGCGGAGCGGCTGTTCGCGGATGCCGGGCTCGCCGTCGCGTCGCACCGCTCGACGCCCGTGCCGTGGGAGAACGTCGTTCCGAAGGCTCTCGGAGAGCTCGCGCAGAGCACCGTCGAACGGGCGGACTACTTTTTCACTCGTCTTCGGCCGAACGTGTTCGCGTACCAGCACTTGTTCGAGCTCACTCGGAGCGGCCAGGGCAAGCCGCCGAGACCCTAGCTCGCTCTCAGCGCCAGCCGGGGAAAAGGCGGAGGTTCGCGCTCGTGCGAGAAACGGGCAGCTCGGCCCAAATCG
>DASUTR010000970.1:0-5622 GCA_036374535.1 Polyangiaceae bacterium | reverse complement strand
AGCGTCCTACCGCGCAACGTCGCCACCGAAGGGCTCGAGATCGCGGCGCTGATGCTTCCGGCGACCGAAGTCGGCGGTGACTACTACGACGTGATCCCGACGGCGGGCGGCTGCTGGCTCGGCATCGGCGACGTCGCCGGCCACGGGCTACCGACGGGCGTCGTCATGCTCATGCTGCAGAGCGTCGTGAGCGGGCTCGTGAGAACGCACCCTCACTCGGCGCCGCGCGACATCCTCTGTGCCGCGAACGCGGTCTTGTACGACAACGTCCGCGAACGTATGAAGCAGGACGAGCACATGACGCTCACGCTGCTCCGCTACGAATCGGGCGGTCGCCTCACGTTCGCCGGCGCGCACGAAGACATCCTGATTTACCGCGCGGCGGAGGGAAAAACGGAGTTTCTCGAAACACCGGGCACGTGGATCGGAGCGACACGCGATATCGAAGAGGCCACGAAAGACACCGCGTGCGAGCTCCGAATGGGCGACGTGCTCGTGCTCTATACCGACGGCGTAACCGAAGCGCGAAACAGGAACGGCGAGCTCTTCGGCCCCGAACGGCTCGCGGCGACGCTGACGCGGCTCGCGCACGAGCCGGTCGAAGCCATACGCGACGGCCTCCTCGCCGCGCTGCGCGCTTGGATGCCGAAGCAGGAAGACGATCTCACCTTCCTCATCGCACGTCATCGCGTGAAGCGCGCGTAAAGCACGCTTGAAAATTTCCAAGCCGTTCGGCGCGAGGCGCGCTGCCCGCCCGGCTGCGCTCATAATCGCTCCCGCCGTCGCCCACGCACGGGACGAACCCCTACATGGGGTGTCGAGGTAGGTAACCGATGAATCGTAGCCGTATCGCCGAGCAGTCGCGGAAGTTCGTTTTCTTGAGCATGGGTCTCGGTGTCTTGACCCTCTATTGCGGGTCCGACAGCGAAGGGGACGACGGGTCGTCGAAGGGCGGGAACGGCGGCTCGGCGGGCAGCGCCGGCAGCGGCTCGGCGGCGCGCGGAGGAACGTCCGGAAGCACGGGAAGCGGAGGAACGACGGGTGGAAGTGGGGCTCGAGGCGGAGCGACGACGGGCGGAAGCGCCGGCACGGAAGGCGGCGCGAGCGGCGAAGCGGGTGCGGGCGGCGAGGGCCTCGGCGGCGAAGGCGGCGAAGCAACGGGTGGAACAGGGGGCGGCGGCACGGGCGGAGGCGGCATGGCCGGCAGCGGCGCCGCGGGCATGGCCGGCAGCGGCGGCTCCAGCGCGGGCGCCGCGGGCAGCGGCGGTGCGGCGGGCAGCGGCGGCGCCGGCGGTAAGACGTGCGGCGGCACACCGACGCCGTGCGCCGAACTCTCGACGGGGCAATGCGCCATCGCGGCGGGTTGCTCGTCGAGCAACACCTGCAGCGGGACGCCGGACGCGTGCACGAGTGCCATGTCTCAAGCCGCGTGCAACGGCATTGGCGGCTGCTCCTGGAACGGCGGCAGCATGAGCTGCTCGGGCACGGCGGAAGCTTGCTCCACGCATGGCTCGCTCATCGCGTGCGCCGCGAGCGGCTGCGACTGGGGCGCGTGTTCGGGAACGCCACCGGCATGCGCGGGCCTCACGCAGGGACAGTGCGCGCTTCAGCCGGGGTGTAGCTATATGTAGGGTCGACGCAGCGTGGCGCGTGCTTTTGCTCGGGCGCTCCGCGGAATTGACCGACGCGAGGTGCGCTGGCCGCCCGAAAAGCGCGTGCGCCGGCTCAGCTCGGAAGCGGATTGACCTCGACGACCTTCGGCGCAAGGTAGCGGAGCGCCTCGAGGCTCCGGCGCTGCCAGTGAATGCGTGGATTCGTGAGGAAGCACACGGCGTAGGCGCGCGGATCGGTGCGCGAGACGGTGTCGATGAGGCTCACGAAGGCCTTGAAGCAGCTCGAGTTCATGAAATAGAGGGTCGAAAGATCGAAGGAGACACGCGAAACCTTGAGCTCCACGGCCGAACGGTGCACGAGCTTCAAGTAAGCGCCCAGGGGATCGACTGCATCCATGTCGGCGTTGCCGGTGAACCGAACGACGATCGCGCCGTCGTCGAAATTCGGATTCAATGCGAAGCCTTCGCGAACCAGGGGGGCCAGATCGAGGTGTGCCATGTTCACTTTGCTCACTCCGCCGCCGTCGATGCGCTCACGATGACCGCGTCACCATCGAGCGCGCAGGAAAGATCCATCTCGGCTTCCGCGCGAATACGCGCGAGACCCAGTCCCGACCCCGAACGCTGCGCGCTCTCCCGCATCATGCTCACGTAGAGCTCCATCGGATTCGTAGCTTCCGAGAGCGCGACGATGCGCCTGCCGAGCTCTTCGGCCTGCTCGGGAGTCGCGCGATTCCGAGCGACGACCTGGACGCGCCGGCCGCGTCCGTCGAGGCTTTCGACCCAGACTTCGAGCTCTGCCTGCCCGTCGGTCGAGTACTTGAAGGTGTTTTCGAGGAGCTCGTGGATCGTGAGGGCGACGCGCGACGTGCAGTCGGGATCGGCAAGCACCGACGCGAGAACGTCCGCCGAGAAGCGCCGCGTGCTCGAGATGAGCACGGCGGTCGGGCGAAACGAGACGCGGATGGCGGAGTCGGGCGGTCTCGAGTCGCCGGGAGTCGACGCGTGGAGGGATTCGGCAGCGGACATCGGTCCTCGATTCGTGAGTGGGCGGCGGTTCGATCGTTTCTTACGGCCGTTCCGCGAACGCACTTCACCCCCCGCACGTGACGAGCGCCGCCCGCTACGCGCTTACATCGACCGACAGCGACGGCGTTCGCCCGACGCCGCCTCGGGATCCGAGCGCTACTGACTCGTGAAGACGCCCTTCAGGTCTTCCGTCGTCGAGATGGGCACGCCGTCTTTGATCGACACGGCGCGGAACTGGTAGAACATTCCCGGCACGAGGGCGGGACCCGCGTAGGGCACGACGACATCGTCGTTACCGCCGGGTCCGACGATGCCGCTCTGCTCCCAAGTCACCGCTCCGAGCGCGTCGAATACGGTGAGATCGTACGTATCCTCGCTGGAATCGTCGGCCCAGCTGAGGTCGAAGGCACCCGAAACCGTTTCGGGCTCCGTCGCCCCGGGCGCGACGACGCCGAGCGCTTCGGTCACTTTGAAGCCGTCGAGCGGGACGTCGGCGCCGTTCACCTCGACGTGCACGATGTCGGTGCCGCCGATGCTCGTGTCCGGATCGCGGACGAGTCCGTCGTTCTCGAATGCGGCGAGTGCGACGTAGCTGCCGTCGGGAACGTTCGCGATCGACCATGCGCCGCTCACCTCGGCGGCGCGGAAACCGGGAGGCGCCTCGCCGCGCTTCGTCGTCTCGACGAACGTGCTCTCGACGACGAGAATGACGCTCGTGAGCGAGCCGCCCGGCGCGTTCACGATCTGCACCGTGCCGCTCACGGTCGCGGTCGCGTCCGAAATCACGTCGAGGTCGACGTCCGTTTCTTCCTCGTCCGCGACGACGGTGACCTCGCGCGTGTCGAGGTTCACGCCCGGGAGGTAGCCGCTCACGCTGACCGAGCCCTCGGGCACGTTGAAAATGGCGTAATCACCCCGAGCATCCGCCACGCCCGTGGCGCTCCCGGCGACGACCAGCGTGCCGCCGGGGTCGTCGGCCAGCACGCGGCCGGAAATGGACCCGCGCGCGGCGTCCGGAAGCCGGATCAAGCCGACGTCGGTGAGCGCCGAAGCGAGCACGGGCGGATCGTCTCCGGCATCGGAGAGCTCGACCGGAAGCGCGACGCGCGGAGCGAGCGGAAACGTCAAGAACCCGGCCGCATCGGCCCGCAACGTGATGCTCTGCGAGGCGACGCTGCCGTCCGCTCGGCGTTTCGCCGGAACACGCAGCGCGTAGCGACCCTGGGCGTCGGTCACTGCGACGGACGAACGCGCGGCGCCGTTGACGTCGCGGGCCAGAACACGCGCTCCTTCGATGGAGGCGTCGTTCGAGAGGTCGAACACGCGTCCGCTCACCGTGAGCGGGGCGAAGCATTGCGCCTTCTCGCCTTCCACTTCTTCGCACACCTGTCCCCCCTCGCAGCCCTCGCCGGTCGTCGTGCTGCACTCGGCCTTCGACTCCTTCGGCGGCGGCTCGTCGTCGCCGCAAGCGGCGATGAACGGGACGACGGCAAAGAAGATTCCGAACCACTGGCTCTTCATCATACGAAACGCCTTCTCTTTCTCGTTCAGTGCGGATCTCGGACGGTGGGACAACCGTAGGTAATGGTCACTCGCTCGGCGCCGTCCGCCTCGATGGCGGCACACGTGGCGCCCTTGAGCACGATCGTGGGAGGCTCGGTCGTGCGATCGACGACCCAGCCGTCGTCGCCCGCTTGCGGCACGTCGGCGCCGTCGATCTCGACGTTCAAAAGCCCCTCGTAGTCGGGATCGTCGGGGGTCGAGTCGAGCTTGAGACGGCAGCTCCGAATCACGCCGCGCGTGATGCGCGTCAGCACTTCGACGAGCCCCGTGGTTCCTCCCATGCTCTCGACGCGGAAGTAGCGCGCCGGCCCGTCGGGATTCTCCTCGAGACCGGCGACCGCCATCGCGTCGAGCGTTGCGCCGTACGCGGCCGTGCCGGGAATGCCGACGACGAACGTCCTCACGCCGGCTTCGGCGAGCGCTGCGACCGCCCCGACGGCACCCTCGTCGTCGAGACAGCTCGACGGACCATCGGGGTCGAGGCGCGCGTCGCAACAGTTTTGGCCACCGCAATTCAGGCCGTCCATGTTCAGCGTGCAAGCTTCGATCTCGCACTCGAGGTCGGGATTGCAATTCGGGCCGCCGTCGGTCGCGAGGAGCACGTAGCGATCGCCCTCGAGCAGGGCCCCGTCGCCCGTCGTGAAGTAGTCGAGCGCGCGGGCAAGAGCCGCCGCCGTCGGCGTGCCGCCCGCCGGCTCGTAGTCCGCGAGCGCGTCGTCGATCAGGGGAACGGTCGTGGCGCCGGGACCAATCGGCACGAGGATTTCCGCGCTGCTCGGCATGTCGCACGTCCCGACCGGGGCCATGGGATCGCGATCGTCCCCAAACGGATAGAAATCGAGTCCGAACGCGACGCTGTCGCGCGCGGCGTCGAGCGCTTCACCGAGCGCGCTGCCGAGCGCCGACCATTTGTCTTCGCTGAAGCCCGCGGGCGTGCCGCTCATGCTGCTCGATTTGTCGACCACGACGAGCACGTTCGCGCGCGCGGGCTCGGCGGCGAGATCCGTCTTGCCACAGCCGCCGCCTTCGCCGCCCATGCCCGTGCCTGCGCCGCTTCCCGACGAGCCGCCGAACGACACCGCGCCGCCGCCACCGCCGGAGCCCGAGCTCGACGTTCCGCCGGAATCCGAGCCACCGGTCGCCGTATCGCCTCCTCGACCGTCATCGTCGCCCTTGCGTGTGACCTGGCTGTTTCCGCCACAAGCGCTCGCGAGGACGAGCGCCGCGACGATCGCGCTCGCTCCGATGAGGGCGGAGCTCTTCATGGTGCGCACGCTGGACATCGCCGTCGCCGGATTCCGCGCTCGGGTCATGGCGGGGGAAAACGGCAGATGCCGCCCGTGCAGGGGACCGCGTTGCAGCAATCGGAGTTGCCCGAGCAGCTCTGGCCGTACTCGGAGCAGACGCGACCGCCGCT
>DASUTR010000969.1:0-10948 GCA_036374535.1 Polyangiaceae bacterium | reverse complement strand
CTCGTCTTCCTTGCCGGCATCGTGGGTGTTCCGTGGCAGGACATCGCCGATCAGGGGAGCCTCACGGGGCGTGGCCTGCGCTACCTGACGGCGTCGGAGATGACCGCGCCACCCGGTGGCTTCGGTCCGAATCGCTGGGACGTGATCTTGGGTGATCCCGATCTCGGTCGGCTGCCGAGCGATCCGTTCATGATCGAGTCGGTCGATGCACGCACCGCCGGTTCGACGAACCCCATCCCTGGCGTTCAAGCGGCGATCACCGCACCGGGCGGGATGCTGAACAGCATCAACGGCACGGAGCAGAACATCATGGGTCGAGACGATTTGCAGTACGCCTGCATCTTCGATCTCAATCCCCCGGTGGACTGCACGATGGCGAACGGCGACGGATGCGACTGCAACGCCAGCGAATCCGCCTACAATCGTCCACTCTGCCAGTATCAGACGCCTGGCGCGGACGGCAGGCAGGTTCGTGCGAAGGCGTATCCGGGCCTCCGGCACCTGCAGGTGCTCAAGGGCTTCGGAACGAACGCCATCGTCGCGAGCATCTGCCCGAAGAACGTGATGCCGCAGGGCGGCAGCGCCGCGCAGGATCCGGACTACGGATACAACCCGGCGGTCGCCGCCATCATCAACCGCCTGAAGGAAGCGCTCGTCGGCACGTGTCTGCCCCGGCCGCTCGTCGCGGAAGAAGCGGGCGTGCCCTGCAAGGTCATCGAGGCTTTCCAGCCGGATCAGGCGGGGTGCAACTGCAACCAGCCGGGCCGTATCGACCTCGCGAGCCAGGGCGTCGTTCCCGCGGTGCACGAAGAGCTCCGCGTCGGCAGTCTCTGCGGCGGCAACTCCGGCGTGAGCTGCGACAGCTACTGCATGTGCGAGATCCAGCAGTTCACCGGTGGCGAGCTCGCCACCTGTCGTGAGGAAGAGATCGATCCGGGTGATCAGCAGTACGGCTACTGCTACGTCGAAGAGGGCAAGGACAACGCTCACCCGGCGCTCACGGCGGATTGTCCCGATACCCAGCCGCAGATCATCCGGTTCATGGGTACCGACGTTCCGAGGCCGCGCGCGCTCGCCTTCATCGCCTGCCTTGGCGATGCGGTCGAAGACGCGCCCGCGATGTGAGAAAGCCGAGCTGGCGGCTCGTCCGCGATGGAATCGAAAAAGACGATTCTGGTCATCGAGGACGAGCCGCACATCGCGCTCGGGTTGAAGGACGCGCTCGAGTTCGAAGGCTTCCGCGTGGCGGTCGCCGAGAACGGCAAGACGGGTAAAGAGCTCGCGCAACGCGAGCACCCCGACGCGATCCTGCTCGATTTGATGCTGCCGGACATGAACGGGTACGACGTCTGCCGCGACGTTCGTGCCCGTGATCAGTTCGTGCCCATCATCATGCTGACGGCAAAGAGCCAGGAAGCGGACAAGATCCGCGGGCTCGAAGCGGGCGCCGACGACTACGTGACGAAGCCGTTCAGCGTCGGCGAGCTCGTCGCCCGCATCCGCGCCATCTTCCGCCGAGCGCGCCGCCCGAGCGAAGCGCCTACCTTCCAGCTCGGCGACGCCACCATCAACATCGGCGCCCATACCCTCACGCGCGACGGCAAGCGCTCCGAAACGCTCTCTTTCTACGAGGTCGAGCTCCTCCGCTTCCTCCACGAGCGCGCCGGCCACCCCGTGAGCCGCGACGAGCTCCTCGACAAGATTTGGGGCCTCGAAGCAAACCCTTCGAACCGCACGATCGACAACTTCGTCGTGAAGCTACGGCGCAAGATCGAGAAGCACCCGGAGAAACCGGAGCACATCCTCACGGTGTACGGGTTCGGCTACAAGCTCGTCGTCTGAACGCGGAGCCAAGAACGAGCGGTTGGACCACGTCGGCTTCGTGCCGTGCAGAGCTAGAACCCGACGGCCGTTCCGAGCCGCAGCGTGCCGATGGTCGCCGCGTGCGGAAACGTCTGCGTCACGTCGAGCTCGCCGTGGGCGGCGAATCCGGGGGTCGTGAAGAACACGACGCCATCCTTTCGAATTCGCGTTGCCTCGCGCTTCGAGAGTGGCATTACCTTGACGGACTGTGCCATGCAGTGCAGGCTGCACTGCATGGCCGAGGATTCGTCGAGGTCGGACGCGCAGGTGACGTTCCGCCTGCCCCAATCGGTCGCCGATCGCCTCGAGCGACTCGCCACCGTGCGTGGCGTTCAGCGGTCGGATCTCCTGCGTCAGGCAGCCGAGCGCCTGCTCGCCGACGAGCAAGACGCCGTTCACCGATACGAGCTCGTAAAGGATCTCGTCGGCTCGCTTCGTTCCGGCGTCGGCGATCTCGGCACCCATCACCGAAAGCACCTGAAGCGGGCCTTCCGGCGTGGCCGCTGAGCTTCTTCTCGATACCGGACCGCTCGTGGCGCTGCTGGACGCGTCGGAGCGCCGGCACCGTGACTGCGCGAGCTTCTTTGCCGCATGGAAAGGCTCCGTCGTCACCACGGAGGCCGTCGTTACCGAAGCGGTGTACCTCCTCGGCTCCGCCAAGGTCGACGGAACCAAGGTCATCGAGTTTTGCCTGCGCGGCGGCGCCACCGTGAAGCCGTGGACCGAATTCCGTGCCCGCCGGGCCTCCGAGCTCATGCTCAAGTACGACGACGTTCCGATGGACTACGCCGATGCCACGCTCGTCGCTTTAGCGGAAGAGCTCAAAACGAGCGACATCTTCACGCTCGACCGAAAGGGCTTCGCTGCCTATCGCTGGCAGCAACGGCGCGCCTTCCGAATTCACCCCTAGCTCGAGCGTCCGATAAGGGGAGCTAGAACCCGACGGCCGTTCCGAGCCGCAGCGTGCCGATGGTCGCCGCGTGCGGAAACGTCTGGGTCACGTCGAGCTCCGCGTGGAAGGCGAAGCCCGGGCTCGTGAAGAGCACGGCGCCGGCTCCCACCGAGACGAACGCGTCGCCGGCGCGGCGCCACACGTCGAGCGTTTGTTCGAGGTCGTTGCCGCCTTGCGAGGTGAGGGGAGGGCTCGGGTCTTCGCGCACGTCGACCGTTCCTTCGAGGTCGAACATCGCGAAGCCGCCGGAGGCGGAGACGAAGGGCTGGATGCCATGCGTCGCGAACGGGTCGCGGCCGGCGTAGTAGCGCGCGCCGAGCGCCGCCGAGAGGGGAATGAACGCCGTTGCGGCGGCGTCGTCGGGACCGGCGCCGAAGAACGCGTAGCCGAGGCGCGCGGTGACGGTGGCGTCGTAGAAGAGCAGGCGCTCGTAGCCGAGCTCGACGCGCAGGGGCGCGCGGCCGAGGACGAGGGGCTCGTTCGTATAGACGGGGTGACCGAGGTAGCGCGCGCCGTCGGTCTGCCGGTAGCAGGCGTAGCCGGCGTTCTCTTGGCTCTCGATCGAGCAGGCGCCCGTTCCCGCGAAGAGCCCGGCGCCGCCGGAAACGGAGAGCGACGCCCAATTCGGTTTGCGGACGACGTTCTCGCAGTAGCCCTCCCACGAGCAAACCGCGCCGCCCTCGCAATCGGCGTCGAGCCGGCAGGGAACGCGCTCGACTTCTTCGCTCGGACAGCCCGGGAGGCCGCGCGGACAATCGGCGGGATCGGGGCAGCGCGCGCCTGCTTTCAAGTCGGGGCGAACGCTCTCGTGGAGCACCGTGACGACGAACGGGCTCGCGCGCGTTCCGACGTAGGCGACGACGGCGCCGGCCGCGTCGTGCACGCGAATGTAGTAGGCGAGGTCGCCCGTGATGGTGCTCACTTCGAGGCACGGGATGGCTCCGACGAAGCGCGGACCGCCCGCTTCGCGGCGGAGCTCGAGCGTCGTCCAGGTGGGCGAGCCGCGCACGCGGTAGTGCACGAGCACGCGCGTCGCGTCGAGATCCGGCGGCAAGTCGACGCGGATCGGAACCGGCGTGAGGATCCCTTGCTCGGCGTGTCGTTGCGCGGGCGGCACGTGCAAAAGTCGCGGTCCGCGCGTCTCGGCGAGCGCCGAGCTCGAGAGCGCGAGGCACGCGGCCGCGGCAACGAAGCGGAGTTTCACGGGCCGCGCCCTTCCGTTCTCCGCAGGATGCGGAACACGACGCGCCGGTTCTGCGCGCGGCCGGCCTCGGTCGTGTTGTCGGCGATGGGTTGCTCCTTGCCGTAGCCCTTGGCGACGAGGCGCTCGGGAGCGACACCGTGCGCGACGAGCCACGCGACGACGGCGCGCGCGCGCGCTTCGGACAGGCGGCGATTGAGCTCGGTCGTGCCCGTCTCGTCGGTGTGGCCCTGCACCTCGACGAGCTCGATGTCGAGGCGCACGGCGAGCAGGCGCACGAGCTCGGTGAGGATGGGGTCGCTTTCGGCGCGCAGCACGGCCGTCCCCGTCTCGAACTGGATCTGTTGGGCGAGCACCAGCGAATCGGTTTGGACCTCGACCTTCGGCGCGGGCGGCGGGGGCGGCGACTCGGCGGGTTTCGGCGGACAGCCGTGCAGGCGGCGTTCGACGTTGGCAGGCCCCGGCGTGCGCGGGCAGGCGTCGAGGACGTCCGAGATGGCGTCGCCGTCGGTATCGGTCGGAAGCTCCGGACAGCCGTTCATGAGCGGATCCTCCGAGGGGCTGCCGCGCACGCTCGGGCAGGCGTCACGCTCGTCGGGCACGCGGTCGTCGTCGCCGTCGGGCAGGGGAGGCGGCGCTTCGGGCGAAAAGCTCACGCTCGCGAGCACGCGGAACTCGGACGCGCCCGGGGCTTGGCCGACGCCGGGGCCGGCGCCGAGCGCGACCGTCACGGGCCAGCGCGCGGGCGTGTAGCGCGCGCCGACGAGCGCGAGGCCCGACGTGCTCCGCGGATCGAAGAGCTTCGCGCCGTCAGCGACACCGAGCGCGAGCGTGAGCTCGGGACCGACGACGAGCTCGCCGCGCGGGTCGAGCGCGGCGCCGGTCGCAAGACCGAAGACGAGCGCCGTGCCCGTGCGGAGCGGCAAGAGGCTCGGGACGCGCTCGCTCGGACGGAAGAGCACGCCGAGCTCGAGCCCGCCGCGGAGCCGTGCGCTCTCTGCGCTCGCCGTCACGGCGGGTTTTGCGCGCACGGAGCCGTCGCCCGCCCACGGCTCCGATGCGGTGGGCAGCCAGACGTCCGCGCCGGCCGCGAGCTTCAGCGGAGAATCGGCGCCGCCGAGCAGGCGCGCGCGGGCGCCGAGCCGCACGTCGCCGAGCGCCGGCGCCGAGCCGGGCTCGAGGGTTTGCGGATCGGTTTCCGGCTCATCGTTCGGGACGACCGTCGCGGTTTCGCCCGCTTCGGAGAGCACGACGGGGGCTTCGAGCCAGAAGAGAACGCGATGCGCGAGCGCGTACGAGACGCTCGGCTCGAGCCGTAGCTGGTGCGCCACGACCTCGATCGAACGCTGCCGTTCATCGAGCACGACGAGCGGCCCGGCGGCGTAGTCCGCGCCTAACCGGGCGCGCAGCACGCCCGCGCCCCGCGCGTCCGCCCCCGGGACGACGAGCGCGCGATCGCCTGCGGGCGGCTTCGGAAGTTCGAGCGACACGCGCGGCTCGGCATGCGCGCCGGCGGCGACGAGTCCGAGCGCGAGCGCTCCTCGTCGAAGGACCGCACGAGGTTTCACCCGCCGCCACCGGCGCCGGCGGGCCGGCAGATACCGTCGATGCACTGGTCACTGTCGGGGCAAATCTGCTCGCCCGTGCCGCAGGGACGATGGCAGCCGGTCGTTGGTCCAAGGTAACGCCGCGCGAAGGTTTCACCGCACGGGCAACGGTACGCGCCGAAGCTCTCGACGAGGCAGGCGACGAAGAAGGGATCGGGCTCGGACATGTGCACGCTCGCCACGCAACCGTCGGCGCCCATCTGCGCTTCCACGCAGCCGGCCGGGCGGCACTCCGCGCTCTCTTGGCACGCGGTCACGACCTCCTGGAACCAGAACTCGAACTCGCAGGGGAAATCGTTCGAGCCCTGGCAATTGCCGAGCTCGCGGTCGCCGCAGGCGACGAGCTCCGTGCTCTCGAGGCCGGAATCGGCGACCTCCGGGATGCCGGCGTCGCACTTCGGCGTCGCAGCGATACCCGACCCCGCGTCGGGCTCGTCCACGAGGTTCTGCTGGCGCGAGCAACCCGCGAAGGCGCCCGCGCCGGAGAGCGCGACGAGCCCCGCCGCGACGAGCGCCGCCGAACCGATCAGCGCAGGGCTTCGAGCTCGCTTTCGGTCAGCGTGCGAAACCAAACGACCTCCGCTCTCACGGAAAGAATCGCGTTTAGCGAGAACACGGCGTGCCGGTCCGCGATGGGCCACGCCGGGTCTTTCGCCCATTTTTCGGCCTCCTCGTGGCTCTCCGGCGAGCCCTGGTAGTGGATGGCCTCGAAGAGTGATTCGCGGCTGTCGATGGGCACGACACGCAGCGTCCTCAGCAGGACGAGCGAGCCGTCGCCTTCCGTCACCGCGACGAACGAGCCCGGCCGTTCGACCACAGGCTCCGGCGGCGTGACGGAGTCCGCGGAGCAGCTCGAAAATGCCAGCAGACTCGCGAGGAGAGGCGCGAGGCGCGCGGAGCGGGCGAGCATCGGGTCTTGCAGAGTCTTAGCACTCCTTGGTGCACGCAACGAACCAAGACGGCTCACGGTTTCGAATTGACCTACCGATTCGAGAATCGGTGTGAAGGCCCGGTGAAAGGTGGTAGGAAATGCGAGCTCACGTCTCTTGAAGGAGAGAAATCATGAGACGTCTCTTTTCGCTCGTTGCGCTCGCCATCGTCGTCGCGTGCTCCGGTAAGAACGCCGTCGTCGAGCCCAAGGGCATCGGTACGGGCGGCACGTTCACCGGCGGAACCGCGACGGGTGGAACGGACTCCGGCGGTAGCGGCGGGACCGGAAACGGAAGCAGCACGGGCGGCACCGCCGGGACAATTCTGCCCCCGAGCGACGGCGGCTGCGTGCAGAAGACCTGCGAAGAGCTCGGCTGGGCCTGCGGTTACACGGTCGACGAGTGCGGCAACAGGACCAATTGCGCCGACGAAGGGCGCATGTGCGCCGTGAACGAGGTGTGTGTCGGCGGCGTCGACGGCCCGACCCAGTGCATGACCGGAGGCGCGGGCGTGTGTCCCGTTTGCGCCGGGATTCCGGATTGCGCCGCGCAGCCGTCCGTTACGCGCCTCGCCGGTCGCGTCATCACGCCCGGACGCGACGACGCGAACTCCGGCAACCAGGTCGGCGTTCCGAACGCGACCGTCTACCTCTTGCGGACCGCTTCGGAGGCCGACCTGCCGGCGATGCCGACGGGTATTCCGGCCGACGGGATGAGCTGCGATCGCTGCGAGGACCAGAACCTCGGCCCCGTGCTCGCCGGCGCCGTCACCGACGCGACGGGCGCCTTCACCATCGAAGAGTACGTGCCCGTCGGAGTCGAGGTCGTGCTCGTCGTGAAGGTCGGGCGCTTTCGTCGCGCGACGAAAATCACCGTGCCCGAGAGCGCGGCGTGCCAGACGCACATGCTTCCGACGGCGCTGCCCGACAATCCGACGCGTCTGCCGCGCAACGCGACCGACGGGCTCGCCGTGAACATTCCGCGCATCGCGGTCACCACCGGGCAGATCGACGCGATGGAATGCGTGTTCGAAAAAATGGGCATTGCCCACGCCGAGTTCACGAACCCCGGGGGTACCGGACGCGTGCACCTCTTCCGCGGCGGCGATCCGACCGCGGGCACCCCGCCCGGAGCGGGCGCGCGCATCGACGATTCGACGCCCCACGCGGACGCGCTGTACGGGTCGCTGCCCACCATCCTCGGCTACGACCTCGTCGTGTCCGATTGCGAAGGGCAGAGCTGGGACGAAGACTTCACCGAACGTGACGCTTCGGGCATGAACGTGCGGGAGTTCGTGAATCGCGGCGGCCGTATGTTCGCGAGCCACCTGTCGTCGAGCTGGCTGCACGAAAACGGAACCACCGTCTACGACGAGGCCGATCCCATCGCGACGGGGCTCGGGCCCGCGGCCACGTGGGCGACGATGTCGAACCAGCTCGCGACCGGCAACGGCGTCATCTCCATCGGACGCCCGAACGCGAGCCCGCGCATCCAGAACTTCGCCGACTGGATGGTGAACGAGAACGTGACGATGGCGCCCGACTACGCCTTCACCATCACCGAGCCGCGCAGCATGAACTTGGGCCTCGGCGCGAACTCCGAAGAGTTCGTCCACCTGACGGACATGAACATGCGCACGCAGCAGCTCTCGTTCAACACGCCGTACGGCGCTCCGGCGGCTGCGGCCTGCGGGCGCGTCGCTTACAGCGGGTTCCACGTCTCCGTCGGCGGCGGCCAGAATCCGTTCGGCGACGCCATCTTCCCGATGCACTGCATGGGGGACCTCACGAACCAGGAGAAGGTGCTGCTCTACATGCTCTTCGATCTCGGTGCGTGCATCGGCGATACGCCGCCCCCGCCGCCGTGCGTTCCCGAGACGTGCGAGAGCCTCGGCTCGGAGTGTGGTTTCGCGCCCAACGGTTGCGGCGACGTGCTCGATTGCGGCCCCTGCCGCCCGCCGAGCTGAGCGCGGCGCCGCATCAGCGCAGGACGAGCACGTTTCGCGCGTCGCACTCGACCGTGCGCGCGTCGGTGACGAAATCGGCCGGAGCGAGCGCTCGCGCCACGGCGCCCGAGCGTAGCCGCCGGATCTCGTAGTCGAGCTCCGCCGCCGGGCTCGCGCCGGCGAGCGTGCCGAGCCGCCGTCCGTCCTCGAGCCGCGCGCCGCGGGCGACTCCCGCCTCGATGCTCGCGAGGTTACCGAAGATCGCGAGGTACTCGCGCTCGCCCGTGCCGTCACGCACGGCGTGCACGGCGACGACCGTCTTGCCCGCGATCCCGTCGAGCTCGCCGGCATGTAAGATCTCCGCGTCGCCCCGTTGGTGCTCGAGGCGCACGAGGCGCACGCTCGTGCCGTCCGTCGGGAGGTGATACCTCGCGTAGTCGGCGGGGCGATCGGGGCGCCGCTCGATGCGGTCGTGCGCGGAGCGCGAGCGCCGGTCCGGCTCGTCGCGCTGCTCGGCGCGTTCTCGAGGTGGGACGGGCACACACACGTCGCCGTCCGGCAGCGTTCCGCGCGGGCAGAGCGCCGAAAGGCGCGCGGCGCTCGGCGTGGGAGGCGCCGCTCCGCCCACGCGGATCGCCTTGGGCGACCGATCGGTCATGACCGCCAGGGTCGCGAGGAGCGCCGCGGCAAGCCCGGCTCGAACGAGCGGAGGCATCTCGTAGTATGAAGCTTTTTACCCCAGTGTTTCTTGGCGACAAGCTCACCCCCGCCGACGCCGCGATCTTCGAAACCTTCGTCGTGCCGCGCTACCTCTCTTTCTACGGTGATCTCGCGCTCGACATGTTTCTCGTCGGCGACGTGGCGCGTGTGGTGCATCTCGGCTGCCGCACGGGTTATCCGGATCTCAAGATCTACGAGCGGGTCTCCGAGATCGAAATCGTCGGCCTCGACGGCTCGCTTCCCGCGCTCGAGCTCGCGCGCAATAAAGCCGCCGTGCGCGGCGCCGAGAACGTCGAGTACCGCGTGCTCGAGGAAGAGCTCGAGGAGCTCGAGGCCGCGCAATTCTCACACGCCATCTCGCTCCACCCCATCCTTCGCGCCGAACAGCGCGCGCGCTTCTACCAGGACATGCGCCGGCTTTTGCTCCCCGGCGGACAGGCACTCCTCGCGCTGCCGCTCCGGGGCTCGTTCCAGGAGGTTTCGGACTTGCTGCGCGAGTACGCGCTGAAGTTCGACGACACCGAGTTCGGCAAAGCCGTGGAGCTCGCGCTCGCGACGTGCCCTTCCATCGAGTCGCTCTCAGACGAGCTCGAGACCGCGGGTTTCGATGACGTCGACGTGGAGATCCGCCAGACCACGCTGCCCTTCGACAGCGGGCGCGCGTTCGTCGAAGATCCGGTGAGCCGCCTGCAAATCGTGCCCGAGCTCCGCACCCTGCTCGCCCGCGAAGATCTCAAGAAGCCGCTCGAGTACGTGCGCGACGCCATCGACAAGTATTGGGCCGAAGGCAAGCTCGAGCTCACCCTGAACGTCGGCTGCGCGAGCGCTCGGGTTCCGGACTAGTCCGAGGCGAGAACGAGGAGTGCGGCGAGCGCGGCCGTGGCGGCGAGCTCGGTGCGGAGCACGAACGGCCCCAACCGAGCCCGCACGAACCCCATGCGCTCTGCGAGCACGAGCTCCTCGTCGCTGAGGCCGCCTTCCGGGCCCACCACGAGGACGAAACTCTTCGCCGGAGCCTCGCGGCGAACGGCTTCCGAGAAGCTCATCGTCGCGTGGGGATCGAGGCAAAGCTTCACCGCCGTACCGGCGCCGAGCACGGCGAGCACGTCGTCGAGCGGACGCGGGCCCTCGATGCTCGGCGCATCGCCGCGGCCGGATTGGCGCGCGGCGTCGAGCGCGACGGCTCGCCAGCGCTCCCGCCGCTTTTCGGCGCGTTCGGCGTCGAGCCGCGCCACCGAGCGCGCGCTCTCCGCGACGATCACGGTGCCAACGCCGAGCGCCACCGTCGCGCGGACGACGTCGTCGGTCTTTTCGCCTTTGCCGGCGCACTGCACGAGCGTCACGTCGAAAGTCGGGACGGCGCGAGCCGCCGTCGGCGCGCTGAGGCGCACGCTCACGGCGTCTCGAGCCACTTCCAAGATCACTCCTTCGGCCTCGAGCCGGGCCTCGGGATCGAACGCCAGAAAGGCTTCTCCCTCGCGCAGGCGATGAACGTGCGCGAGGTAGTGCGCGGCGTCGGCGTCGAGACGGCGCTCGCCTGGCGAAAGGTCGGTGACCGCGACGCGTACGCTGCGCACGGATCACTCGAGCGTCGGGTAGTCGGCGTAGGCTCGTCGCGCGCGCACGGCGACGAGCGCGTCGGGACGATCGTGAGGCGGTGGAACCTCCGAGCCTTCGGGTAAGACCATCGCCGTCAGGTGCTCCCCGTAGACGCACGCCGTGTCGATGCCC
>DASUTR010000968.1:0-4345 GCA_036374535.1 Polyangiaceae bacterium | reverse complement strand
CCCTCGCCGAGCGCGTCTGGAAGACGATGGCGAACCGGTATCAGAGCAGCGGTTCCTGAGGAGCACCATGACGAATCGAGCATTTTGGTTTGCAGGCGGCGACGCGGGTGAGTTTCGAGTGCAGCGCATGACGGCACCGTCGGGTGAGACGCTGGGCGGCGTCGCGCGCGTCGCCCGCGGCGAGTCGCTCGAGGTGCCCGAATCGCTCGCCGCGCGCTGGGCCTTTCGCGGCGTCACGAGCAACCTGCGCTACACGACGCAGGCGGAAAAGGACGTGCTCCTCGCGAACGCGCCCGCGCCCGGCGGCGCGCTCGCCGCGCTCATTCTCCTGAAGAAGAGCGAGGCTTGGTGGAACCTCGCGCAGGACGAACGCCGCCGAATCTTCGAGGAGCAATCGCGGCACACCACGATCGGCCTCCGCCACGTCGACGGCATCTCGCGCAAGCTCCATCACTGTCGCGATCTCGGCATCGAACAAGGCTTCGACTTTCTCACGTGGTTCGAGTTCGAGCCCGAGAGGGAAGCGGCGTTCGACGCGCTCGTGGCCGCGCTGCGAGCGACGGAGGAGTGGCGTTACGTTGAGCGCGAGGTCGACGTGCGGCTCGTCAGGGAGTGAGCCGACGTTGCGGGACGCACCGCCACGAGCGGACGCCGCGGCGCCAGTGACGGCCCGAGGGGTGCGCGGCGCTCTAGCCCCCGTTTTATACCCGGGCGCGCGCTTTGCGTGCAGAAGGCCGGAGTCCGGCGTACGATCCTGGTCCGTGAGCGAGCCCAATCCCGATTCGCGCGGCCCTTCGGAAGAAACGGCGCGAGTCGTCGCCAAAGCCATTCTCGACGTCATCGCCAGCGTCCCGAGCACCGCCGAGCTCCGCAACCTGAACCCGCGCGAACGCAGCCGTGCGCTCGCGACGCAAGCCGCGCTCAAAGCGGCGGCCGTTTCGGGCACCCTCGCGCTCCCGCCCGGTCCGCTCGGCGTGCTTACGCTCGTGCCCGATCTCGTCGTCGTCTGGCGCATCCAGGCGCAGATGGTTGCGGACATCGGCGGCGCGTACGGAAAATCCGCGTCCGTCACGCAAGAGCAGATGATCTATTGCCTCTTCCGGCACGCCGCGGCCCAGGTCGTGCGCGATCTGGGCGTCCGCATGGGCGAGCGCTTCGTTTTTCGCGCCGCGACCCTCGCCGTCATCCAGAGCGTCGCCGCGCGTCTCGGCCTCACCATCTCGAAGCGCGTCATCGCCAAATCCGTCTCGCGCTGGCTTCCCATCGTGGGCTCCCTCGGCGTAGCGGCCTACGCGTTTTACGATACGGGGCAGGTCGCCGCGACGGCCGTGGAGCTATTCGAGGAAGACGGGAACGAACGGCGTGACGCGGGTATCAGCTAGCGTCGGTGCAGCACGGAATCGGACGATTCCCCGCAACGCCCTTCACTCCGACTGATTCGACGCAACGTTCCCCTCCGTGAGGGTTCTCGTCGCGAAATTCAAAATTATCGCCAGCGATAATTATCGCTTCCGATAACTTTGAGTCAGCGCTGGCAGAGCCCCCACCCACAGCGTCGGTCCTCGAGCGTGAGCGCTGAAAGCGTCTTTTGACGCGATCGTTTCGCCCTGGGCAACCATATAGCCGCGTGGCCTGCGCCCTTCCCCGACGGAGCCCCAAAGCTATGAAATCATTCGCACGAATCATTCGGACGCCCGTCGTTGCCGCCGCTTGGGTTCTCGGCAGCGTTGGTGCGATCGCGGCGTGTGGCTCCGCGGATTCCGGCACCGATGACGGGGGCGACGCTTCGAGCGGCTCGAGCGGCACCGCCACCGGCGGCACGAGCGGCGCGGCTGGTGCGGGAATCAGCGGTTCTCCCGCCACGGGTGGCGCGGCGCCCACGGGTGGAACGGCAGGAAGCGGCACCGGAGGCGCGGTCCCCACGGGCGGAACGGCGGGCGGAGGCGCCGCATCGACCGGCGGCGCCGGTGGAAACGTCTCCGGTGCTGGTGGGGCGCTCGCAGGGTCCGGCGGAACGATTGCGGGAGCGGGAGGCGCGCTCGGCGGCAGCGGGGGAACGGTTGCGGGGAGCGGAGGAGCCGGCGGAACGATCGGAGGAGTTGGAGGCGCGGCAGGCAAAAGCGGCATGGCGGGCGCTGCGGGCAAAGCCGGCGGCGGACCGCTTCCCGCATTTCCCGGCGCCGACGGCGCGGCGGGTCTCGTCTCGGGCGGTCGCGGCGGCGACGTGTGTCATGTCACCGTGCGCGACCTGAATTTCGGCGACACACGCGCGGGCACGCTCGGCGCGTGTCTTCAGGGTCTCACGGGCCCGCGCACCGTCGTCTTCGACATCAGCGGTGTCTTCGCGCTCGATCGCAGCGCGACGGCCGGCTACACGGCGGACGGCAACGGCTGGGACACCGCGTCGCGCCTCAACATCCCCGCGAACGTCACGCTCGCCGGACAAACGGCGCCCGGTCCCGTCATCATCACGGGCGGCTCGCTCCGTCCCGGCGCGACGAACATCATCATCCGCAACATCACCGTCGCTCCCGGCTACGGCCGGCGGAACTTCCACGAAGCGAGCATGACGCCCGCGTCGGGCGACTTCCCCGACTCGTACGTCTTCGACGCGTTCGACATCAGTGGACAGAACGTGATGATCGATCACGTCACGACCGTCTACGCGACGGACGAAACCATCAGCTGCAACGAAGAGGCGAACAACCTCACCATCCAGTACTCGAACATTTCGCAGGGCCAGAACTACCCGCAAGCCGACGCCGAATCGAGCGGCGTCTCCTACACGGGCCACGCGCTCGGCTCGCTCCTCCAAGCCGGCTCGAACGCGAAAATCAGCGTCCTCTTCAACCTCTACGCACACCAAAAAGGTCGCCTGCCGCGCATCGGAACGGAAGCCGACGCGCTCACGACCGCGGGCGTCGGCGCCTACAACGATTTCCGCAACAACGTCTTTTACAACTGGCTCGGCACCGCCGGCACCGGCGCGAGCGGCCAGGTGCATCAAACGAACTTCATCTCGAACTTCTACCTCGCAGGTCCGGGCGGCGATAACCCGTCCGGCGGCTCGAGCACCGCCGTCACGAACGCCTCCGGCGGCACGTCCATCTTCAACGGCAGCGATAGCTCCCTCTCGAAGGTCCACCACTCCGGCAACATGAAGGACACGAACAAGGACGGCGACGCGAGCGACGGCGCCGCGCTCGCGAACTCCGACTTCGGCTCGTCCGCGTTCCAGGGCTCGGCATACACGCAAACCCCGTATCGCGGCGTCACCGCGACCGCCGCCGCCGCGTACACCTACGTCTTGAACCACGTCGGCGCGCGCTGGTGGCAGCGCGGCCCGGTCGACACGCGCCTCGTCGCCGAAACGCGCGCCGGCAGCGGCAAAATCGTCGCCTGGGCCGACGACCCCTTCAACTCGAGCACGAGCGAAGGCACCGAGTGGCGCGCCCTCTACGCCACCGCCAGCACCTCGCGCCCCGCCGGCTTCGACAGCGACAACGACGGCATGCCCAACACCTGGGAAATGACCTACGGCACGAACCCGAGCACCGCCGACAACAACGGCGACCTCGACGCCGACGGCTACACGAACCTCGAAGAGTACCTGAACGAAATCGCCGCCTGGCCCGCTGTCGCCGCGCTCCAATTCACCGGCCGCCAAAACTCCCGCTACGCGCAAATCCAGAATTGGATGGTGGGTCCGTCGAAAAATCACACCGGCATCCGCACCAGTGCGCACTGGCAACCAAGCCGTTACGACACCGCCCAGATCACCGCCGGCACCGCCATCGTCGACGCCCCCGGCCAACACGCCGGAACCCTCGAAGTCGGAACGTCCGGCGCGCTCGAAGTCACCGGCGGCTGGCTCGAAGCCGAGCGCGCCGTAACCGTAGGCGGACGCCTCAGCCTGCGCGCCGGCGCGCTCTTCACCCGCGAGCTCGCAAAAGCACCGCGCGGCGGAATCTTCGAGTTCGCGGGCGGCTCGCTCAGCGCGGACCTCGTGCGCTTCGATTTGGTGAATTACGGCGGCGTGCTCGCTCCGGGTCGCAACCACGTCGGCGAGACCAACGTCGCCGGCGACGTGCGCCTCCGCGGCGGCGCCTACGTCGTGAACGTCACGCGCGGCGGAAGCGACATCGTACGCGCGAGCGGCAAAGCAACGCTCGGCGGCACCCTGCGCATCGACACGAACGATGGATACGCCCCGCGCGGCGGCGAATCCTGGACAATCCTCGTCGCCGAGGGCGGCGTGACGGGACGATTCGAAAGCGTGCCCGAAGGTTACGTCGTGAGCATCGCCGGCGGACGCGTCCTCGTAACGTACGGCGAAGCCCTGGAC